>JAFNGD010000222.1 GCA_017885365.1 Nitrospirota bacterium | reverse complement strand
ACTTGGTTCCCCGGTTCTTTTCCGATTCGATCTCGATGGTCCCGCCGTGGTCCTTAATGATGCTGTAGCAGATGGACAGACCCAGCCCGGTCCCCCGTGTCGGCCCTTTGGTGGTAAAGAAGGGGTCGAAGACCTTGTCCTTCACCTCGGTGTCGATGCCGCCGCCGGTGTCGGCGAAGACCATCTCCACGTGGCCGTTTGCCTGGGTCACCGTTATATCGAGCTTGCCGCCGTCGGGCATGGCGTCCCGGGCGTTCAGCAGGAGGTTGAGGAAGACCTGCTGCATCTGGTCGGGATCGAGCTTGATCGGGCCGGTGTTCCGGACGTCGGTCCGGACCTCGATCTTCTTGAAGTTCTTGTCGAACCGCACGAGGTCGATGGTGTTCTGCAGGATGTCCTTGAGATCGGTCGGGACGCGCTGACGCGGGTAGAGCCGAGCGAAATCGCCCAGGTTGCGGACGATCCGGGCGATGCGGTTCACGTGCTGGTGGATGGTATTGAGCGAGCCCTTGACGAAGGATGACCCGTCCTCGGACAGCATTTCCTGCACCAGAGAGGAGATCGAGGCCAGGGGGTTCCCGATCTCGTGGGAGACCCCCGCGGCGAGCCGCCCCACGCTGGCATGCTTCGTAGCCCGGAACAACTCCTCCTCGATCTTCTTCTTCTCCGTTATGTCCTCCAGGAGCAGCACGTACCCCTTCTGGACGCCCGTGAGCCGGCTCACATACCCCTTCAGGACGATAGGGGGCTCGAAGTTCCTGCGGCAGGTGATCTCGCCTTCCTTGATGACAGCGGAGAACAGACGCGGCTCAAGGCAGGTGAGCAGCCCGCCCGCGTCCTTGCCGAGGGCATCGGACTTCTCCACACCCGCGATCATCTCCATGGAGGCGTTCCAGTAGGTCACGCGGTGGGACTCGTCGAGCGTGGCCACGCCGAGGGGAAGGCTTTCGATGATGCTCTCGCTAAACTCCTTCAGCATGGCGAGCTGACGGTTGGCCTCGGCCAGTTCCTGCCGCGACAGGCGGAGGCTCCGGGATATCTGCCGGATCGAGTGGGAGATCCGGTGCGTCTCGTCGTGGGACATGGCGCTCAGTTCCTGGAACACCAGCGTGCTGACGGCAGGGCCCAGGGCGCCCGCGAGGACCTGCTCCGCATCCTGCCGGAGCTTCATGAGCCACTCACCCGTCACCGATTCGCGCGTCAGATTGTTCCTGCTGAGAAAGCCGTTCACGATCTCTTGCGCCTCGCTGGGGCCGATGTACTGGCCGAGGACGTTCTCGATCACGGCGATGTTGGCCGGCCGGTGTGTCGAGGAGAAGTGTTTCGGTGAGAACGAGTCCACGAAGATGATGGCCTGGCGCGTCTCCTCGTCCGACTGACGGGTGAAGAGGGAGATGGTAACGAAGAACAGCAGGTTCAAGAGCATGCCCCAGAACAGGGAGTGGGTCCAGCGGTCCAGACCCTGGAGACCGAACAGCGCCGTGGGATTCAGGAGGGTCGAGTTGAACACGGCATCCAGCGGCCCGCCTTTCTCGATGATTCCCGCCCGCATCAGCGCCGGGATCAGGAGCGTGTAGAACCAGATGAAGAAACCCGCGAGGATGCCGGCAATGGCCCCCTTCCGGTTGCCGCCCTTCCAGGTGATCCCCAGCAGGATCGCGGGGGCGAAGATGGTCACGGCCTCGAAGGACTTGAGACCGATGTCCACCAGGCTGTAGAATTCCCCGATGGTCACGGCGAAGATATAGCCGAGGAACACGCACCCCAGGATCACCAGCCGTTTGATGTTCAGGATCACGGCGCGGAAGTTGCTGAACATCCGGAGGTCCCAGAGCGTCGGCATGACGAAACTGTTCATTACCATGGTCGAGAGCGCCACGGATTCGACGATGACCATGGCCGTCGCCGCCGAGAACCCGCCGATGAAGACCATGATCGCCAGGAGCGGATGGCCGTAATGCAGGGGGATGGTGAGCACGAAATAGTCCGCCGAGGAAGGGATATCGCCCAGCAGCAGCCCCCCGAAGGCGATGGGAACAACGAAAACATTGATCAGGAACAGGTAGAGCGGGAACAGCCAGATCGCTTTTTTGATGTGGTCGGGAGAATAGTTCTCCACCACGGCCACATGGAACTGCCGGGGGAGGAACAGGATGGCCATCATGGAAAGGACCGTAAGGGACGACCACTCGAGCAGGCTCACGTCGGATCCCTGCCCGATCTTCGTGAGCGAAGCGAGCGGCCCGGACTGGATCCTGCCGAGGATATCCCCGAACCCGTCGAAGAGCCCATAGGTCACGAAGAACCCGGCTGCAAGGAACACTATGAGCTTGATGGCGGACTCGAAGGCCACGGCGAAGACCAGGCCGCCGTGCCGCTCCGAGGCGTCCAGGCGGCGCGCGCCGAAGATCACCGCGAAGATCCCGAGCAGGAGCGAGATGAACCAGCCCGCGAAATGGCTCCCTTCGGGCCGGCCCGAAAGGATCGAGAAGGTCGTCATGATGGCCTTGATCTGGAGCCCCAAATAGGGGGTGATGCCGATGACCGCGACGAACGTGACCAGGGCCGACAGGGAGAGCGACTTACCGTACCGGGTCGAGATGAAATCCGAGATCGTGGTGATCCGGTTCTCCTTCGAGATAATGACGATCTTGCGGAGCACGACCAACCAGAGCGCCGCCATGAGCGTCGGTCCCAGGTAGATCGTGAGAAAGCTCAGACCCGAGTTGGCCGCCCGGCCGACGCTGCCGTAAAAGGTCCAGGACGTACAGTAGACGGCCAGAGAGAGGGAGTAGATGTAGGGATTCGAGACCAAGCTCCTCCCCTGCTGTTCCTTACGGTCGGCAAAGTAGGCCACAGAGAACAGGAGGAGAAGATACCCGAGAATGATGGCGAACAGGAACCAGGGTGAGAACACTTAGCCGCCTCCGTCCTCCCGATCCGAGGACCGAGAAGCGAAGAAGATCAATGCGATGAAAACGAACCAGATAATGAAGAGATAGTAGGGAAGCCTGTCATGGAAGATGTTCAGGAAAGGCCATCCGAAAAGTAACACCCCGAGGAAGAACAATGCTATCCAGATATCTCTTTTCATTCCCTTGATCACCCCAGATAATGTAACCATTCTGCACATACGATAACTTCATTACGGCAGAAAGAACACAGCATCAACAAATCAAGATGTTAGGAGTGAAAATAGTACCATATTTTGTTACAAATATCCACAAAGGATTGCCTCGCTCCTGACGATGGGAAGTTTCGGAACATGAATCCAGGAGCGAGCGCATTCCCTGCAGCTTGCCGCGGGGTTAGCGAGCGATTAGAATGACAATAGTTCCTTGAGGATCGAAGCTCCATGCCTCTTGCAGTAGGGAGCTTAAATCCAGGAGGGGGCGCATTCCCTGTAGCCTGCTGCAGGGATCTTCAATGACCCTGTCCAAGACGAATGCGCCCGGGCCGGAATATTATTGCTGAAGATTGGAGGTAAGCAGGATATAGCCGGTAAGCAGGGCAAGGACAACGGTAAAAACCAGGGAGAGGAAAGCGAGGCGTCTCTGCAGGGATGGCAGGACTTTGGCCAGGCTGGAGAGATTTCGAAAAGGCATCAAGAGACCGACGCCCATGCCGCTCACCGCACCGCCGAACAGGGCGGCGTAAAAGAGGTAGCCGATGTAGTGGTACTCCCTCTGGAGGACACAGAACGGGCAGTGATGGGTCGGAAGCTCATATACGGCGGGGGAAATGAACGAGAGCAGCGACGCCAAGCCCACGACAAACGTGGCGCCGGCAGAAAGGGCGAACGCGTATCCCCCCCTGCCGGTAGCGGTGAAGACCCATCCCAGCACGACCGTCGTCACGATCACCGCAGCGAAAACTATCCGCATGGGAGCAGTAGGCAGTGACGCGATGTCCGAGGCGACCGTTGCCGAACCCGTGCTGAAGAGGCTTCCGCAGCAGGACGTGATCACCTCGGGCCGGAGACCGCGAAAATACAGGACCTGCAGGACCGTCTCCAGTACGACCAGCGGCGCGATGACCATGAGAAGACCGTATTTTATTCTGACCAGGGGATAATCGTATGCCTGGTTGTCCGCGTGGTTCATGATGAGCCAGAGACCGGCCAGGAGGAAGTTCACGATCTTGAGCACCAGCAGCGGATACCCGAAACCGTTCACATTGAAGGTTCCGGCAGCGCACATGGCCCCGGTGAACAAGGTGCTCAGGCTGTCGGCGGTATAGACCAGGAGGAACAGGGAGATCAGCTGGAAGCCGAAGACATAGGCAAGGACCGTCGAGATCAGGTAGGTCCGGCGTTCAAGGTCCAGCTGCAGGCTGCTGCCGCTCCGGAGGTCCCAGCGCCTCAGGATTCTGACGCCGAACCAGAACGCGAGCAGGACCATGGCCGTGACCAGGAACGACGATACGACGAGAGCGATGATCGCGGGATGGAGGATCATGGCCCTGCAGCCTCGATCCTGCCGTCCCGCATCGTGACGACCCGGTCGATCACGGGAGATTCATACACAAGCGGGTCGTGGCTGGCGATGATCACGGTCTTGTGGGAGGCCTTGAGCCTGGCCACGATGTCCATGAACTCCCGGGAGAGCTTCGTGTCGAGGTGCGCCGTCGGCTCATCGGCGATGATGACCGGGGGGTCGTTGATCAGCGCCCGGGCGATCGCCGTGCGCTGCGCCTCGCCTCCGGAAAGCCATTCGGACTTCGATGACTCCCGCGGCAGGATGCCGAAGAGGTCCAGAAGCTCGCGGGCACGGCGTTTGAGCGATGCGTGGGATTCGCC
>JAFNGD010000221.1:4374-4665 GCA_017885365.1 Nitrospirota bacterium | reverse complement strand
TCATCGGCATGGGCGGCAAGTCGAACGGCTTCATGATGAAGTCCGGCTTCGCCATCGCCGTGTCGTCGGAAGTGATGGCCATCCTGGCCGTGGCGAAGGACCTGAAGGACATGCGCGAGCGCATGGGCAGGATCGTGGTCGCCTCCAGCAAGGACGGCACGCCGGTTACGACCGCCGACCTCGGTGTGGACGGCGCCATGACCGCATGGATGGTCGAGGCCCTGAACCCGAACCTCCTCCAGACCATCGAAGGCCAGCCCGTGTTCGTGCACGCCGGCCCCTTCGCCAACA
>JAFNGD010000221.1:0-4317 GCA_017885365.1 Nitrospirota bacterium | reverse complement strand
CGTCGCCACCATCCGGGCGCTCAAGTGCCACGGCGGCGCGCCGATCCCGGTGCCGGGCAAACCCATGCCGGAGGAGTACAAGGGCGAGAACGTGGGCTGGGTCGAGAAGGGCTGCGAGAACCTGGTCCACCACATCAAGACCGTGAAGAAGGCGGGCATCAACCCCGTGGTCTGCATCAATGCCTTCTACACGGATACGGACAACGAGATCAAGGCCGTCCGGAGGCTGGCCGAGGCCGCCGGAGCCCGCGTGGCCCTGTCGCGCCACTGGGAAAAGGGCGGCGACGGAGCGCTGGAATTCGCCGACGCGGTCGTGGATGCCTGCAACGAGAAGAACGACTTCAAGTTCCTCTACGAGCTCAGCACCCCACTCCGCAAGCGCATCGATTTGATCGCGAAAGAGGTCTATGGCGCCGACGGCGTGGACTATACTCCCGAGGCCGAGGCAAAGGCCAAGAAGATGGAGGCCGATCCCGACCTGGCCAAGATGGGCGTCTGCATGGTGAAGACCCACCTTTCGCTCACGGACAACCCGAACCTGAAGGGCGTGCCCAAGGGCTGGCGTCTCCGCATCCGCGACATCCTGACCTATAAGGGCGCGGGCTTCGTCGTGCCGGTCGCCGGCACGATCACGCTCATGCCCGGCACGTCGTCAGACCCAGCCTACCGCCGCGTGGACGTGGACGTGGAGACGGGCAAGGTCAAGGGCGTATTTTAACGAACTGCATTCACTATTCGAAATCAAAAGGCCTGTGCCGGTCATCCGGTACGGGCCTTTGCCATGTCATTAGCGAAAAATGCTTGTTGTGATCATGTGATTTTGCTATAGTCGAGTGGTGAGGAAGAATATTCGTTGCTGGTTCAACCAGCCTCATAGAGCAACACAGATGAATACCGCCCTCACGGTTGAGCGATCCGTACGGAGCGGAGTGGTGCTAAAGTCAACCATGAGGAGAAAGAATCCATGTCCATTGTTGTCATTGGTTCGCCCTCAAATTCATTTTCCGAGGAAGCACCAGATCTGTTCCGAAGAGAAAAGCTGCAAGAAGTGAGTCGTAAGTAACGTATGGGAATTATTGCTTGCGGTGTTTAAGACACTATCATACTCTATTCTCGTTTCAGGTTAGGACGGATATCCTCCCTACTTACCATGAATCCTATCTGCATAGTAGACGACGAAGCTTCGATCTGTGCCACGGTAGCGAGCATCCTGAAGGACGAGGGGTATCAGGCCATCGTTTTTCCGGATGCGGAGAGCTTCTGGCAGAGGCTCGATTCCATGGAGCCCTCTCTCGTCCTGCTGGATGTCTGGCTTCCCGGCATGGACGGCATGCAACTCTTGAAGCGTCTGCATGACCGATTCCCCCTGCTCCCCGTTATCATGATGAGCGGCCACGCCGGGATCGCGGCGGCGGTCGACGCCATCAAGGCCGGGGCCTACGATTTCCTCGAGAAGCCGCTGCACCTGGAGGTGCTGCTCGACAAGGTGGCGTCCGCCCTGAAGCACCGTCCGGCCGCGAGCGATGCGGCCCTGCCGTCGGACATGCGGCTCGAGATCGCCAGCGCCGACCTGTCCCTGCCGCCCGGCACGGTGGAGGTGGCGGACTCCCCGGAGCCGCAGCGCACGCTCAAGGGGAACATGGTGCTGAACGGCATCGGGCTGCTGAGCGGCCGGAACACCGGTATCATACTCTCGCCCCTGGGCGTCAACGAGGGGATCATCTTCCAGACGCTGGACGGCCAGTCCATCCGGGGACATATCACGTCCCTCGAGGACTTTGCCCAGTCCGGCCCTTCCAAAACCTTCTCCGCCAACTCCACCACTCTGGACAACGGCAGGCGGCGGGTGCGCACCGTGGAGCACCTGATGGCGGTCCTCTCCATGTACGGCATCACCAACGTGCTCATCAAGGTGGACGAGGAGGTCCCGAACGTGGACGGCTCCGCCAAGGACTTCTGCGACCTCATCGAACGGACCGGGATCGTGGAGCAGCCGGCGACGACGAAGGCCGCAGTCGTCCGCCGGAAGATCGGCGTGGGGAAGGAGGAGCGGCACGAGAAACATCTCTATGCGGAGCCATTCGACGGGTTTGAGATCTCGATGCGCGTCGACTATCCGCTGCCCATCGGGGAGCAGAAGCTCACGTTTAATCCCGCGCTCGGTTCCTTCGCGAAGGAGATCGCGCCCGCCCGCTCCTTCAACACCTTCGAGAACATCGAGATGGCCCAGAAGATGGGAAAGGTCGGGGGCGGCTATCTTCACTCCCACATCATCATGTACGACGGCAAGGTCATCAACACGGANNCTCCGGTATCCCGACGAATTCGTGCGCCACAAGATACTGGACCTGATCGGAGACCTCTATCTCCTCGGCCTCCCCATCAGAGGACGCATTACCGCCAACATGACCTCCCATGGCTACAATCAAGCCCTCGTGCAACGCCTGTACCAGGCTATCCAGAGCAATACCGGCAGAGCATAGTCCTTCCTGTCGGTACGCTTCCTTAGGCCGGGACAGGTGCCCCGGAATATCGCCTGCACCCGGCGAGGGTAGGGTCGCTCCGGGGATGTGCGTGATGGGTGAGAACCAAAGTCCTTGAACCTGTCTCACCAATAACCCCGTGATGCCCAAACAAAGAATTGCTTTTTTTCTGCGGCCCGGCTCGCACTGCGCTGCTGGCCTGCATCTTGTCCGTGGTTTTCTCATGCGCAGTATGCTATCCTCAGCGCTTCCGCTGACGCACGTGCTGGTTTTGGGTGTTTTGGCCTAGCCGATGTTCTGGGGCGCATGTCTGAGCATCGCAAGTGCTCACGGGCCGCAGGGGCTCTGGGTACAGTGATAAACGTGAATCATTGCCTTGCCTGACCTAAACCCCGGGCTGCCCAATAAAGTGCGTTTGCTCATCACGCCCCATGACGGGACCCGTTTGCTCTTGTCTAACAGAGGGCGATATTATATAGTAATAACTGATATGAAAATCTGCCATGCGTGCAAGCAGGAGCTTACCCTCGGACGCGAGATCGGCCGCAGGGACGACTGCCCCTTCTGCCATGCCGACCTCCGCTGCTGCCTGAACTGCCGGTTCTTCGACCGGTCCGCGCCGAAGCAGTGCCGCGAGCCCATCGCGGAACTGCTTCGGGATAAGGACAAGGCGAACTATTGTGATCTCTTCCTGTTCGCTGAAGTTGCGGCGGATACTCGAACCGGGGGCGGTCCCGAAAATGTCCGAACGGCACTGGACGACCTGTTCAAGAAGTGACCTGAGCACTACAGACCATGTTCAAACTCGACCGGCAATCCATCATCCAGCTCCTGCTCATCGGAACGTTCCTGACGGTGGGAACGTACCTGCTGTACTACTTCGGCCTGGTCGACCTGTTCATGGACAGACACCGGCTGATGAAGTTCATCCATGAGCACCGGGCGTACTCGGCATTCATCTTCATCGGGCTGCAGGCGCTCCAGGTCGTAGCCGCGCCGGTGCCGGGAGAGGTGACGGGATTCGTGGGAGGGTACTTCTTCGGGACCTTCTGGGGCATCGTCTACTCGACCATCGGCCTGGCCATTGGATCCTGGGCGGCATTCCTGATCGCGCGTGTGCTGGGGAGGCACCTCGTGGAGGTTTTCGTGAACCCCGAGGTCATCAAGCGCTACGACTATGTGATGAAGCACAAGGGGCTGTTCCTTGCCTTCGTCATGTTCCTGATCCCGGGCTTTCCCAAGGACATCCTGTGTTACCTGCTGGGCCTGGGCCACATGGGCCAGCGGGACTTTCTGCTGGTGTCGACCACGGGGCGGGTGCTCGGGACAACGCTCCTGACGGTCGGCGGTACGTTCTTCCGTGACGCACGCTACGGGGCGTTCTTCACCGTCGTCGGCATCGGCATCGCCGCGGTGCTGCTGGTCATGATCTACCGGGAGAACATCGAGAGGTGGTTCAGGCTGCTTCGGGCAAGGCACCACCGGAAGACCCGCAACGAAAAACGAAAGGTCAGGGACGAGTTCCGGGGGCCTTAAGCGAACAATTTGTCAACTACACGCCCTTGCGGTGGGACGCGCGTTTGTCGCTCGGGAACGCGGCGGTCCGGTCCTTGTAACGCCGCGTGATGATCTCGCAGACCTCTTCCGGCTCCTCGACGATGTGGAACAGGTCCAGGTCTCCGGCGTCGATGTTCTTCTCGGCGAGGATCGTCGCCCGCATCCAGTCGATCAGCCCCCCCCAATACTGCCTCCCGACGAGGATCACCGGAAAGCTCCTGATCTTTTTGGTCTGAATGAGCGTCAGCGCCTCGAACAGCTCGTCCATGGTGCCGAA
>JAFNGD010000220.1 GCA_017885365.1 Nitrospirota bacterium | reverse complement strand
TCACCAAGAGCATCGATCGCGCCTATGAGGTGCTGACAAAACTGTTCGAGATACGTCAGGAGATGACCCTCGGCGTGGCGAAGGACACGCTTTTCGTCGGGCAGGACTACCTTGACCAGCGGAACCCGGTGTATCGGGACTTCGCTCTGTCCATGAACCAGCAGGGGATCGTGGCCGTGACCTTCAGCCGCGGCCGCGACCGCGCGGAACTGGAGCGCTTCCACCGCATCATCAGCGCGAAGCCGGATGAGATCGAAGGTCTCGGCGGCATCGCAAAGGTCGTCGAGCACGCCGGGATCCCGCACATCCGGATTATGGCCATCGACTACGCGAGCTTTCATCTCACCGAGGAAAAGGAGATCTTCAAGGGGCAGCCGAAGGCGGGCGACAAACACGGGGCGGGGGTGTGGCAGGACTTCGTGTCGCTCCTCTCGACGGGCGCATTGGCGATGGGTGGCGACGGCGTTTCTCTCAAGGACTCCTCACAGATCGACCCGGTCGCACTCGCCAAGCTCCTGAACGAGCGCAAGCTCGACTCCGGCGCCGCTGTCCAGAGCTATGACCGGATCATATCGAGCTATGTCCGCACATCGGCGGAGAGGAAACAGCTTACCAAGGAACAGTCCGATACCATTGCAAACCTGAACAAGCTGATGAAAGACCTGCATCCCGATCTCCGGAAGCAGTTCCTGTCCACGGCGTTCAAGAACGTGTCGGAGAACGCGGCCAGCCCCGGAGCCGAGGAGGTCCTGGGCGGACTCGGCGACGACATGATCATCGACATGCTCCGTCAGGCGAGCACGGAAGGGCGCGAGATATCGCCCACCCTGACCGGGCTCCTGGGAAAGCTGGCGAGCGTGCGGGACCGGTCCGCGTCCACCCAACCGGGGGGAGGAGGTGCTGCGGCAAAAGGCGCATCGGACGCTGGAACTGCGGGCAAACGACCGGGCGTTGGAAGCGTCATCGGCACCTCATCCGGCACGGGGAGCGGGACCAGCGCGAAAGGGAAGGATGGGGCGGGGCCGGAGATCCTTCCCGAGCACATGGCGAAGCTGTTCGACCGGGAGCAATACGAGACCTACGTCGAGAAGGAATACGATGATATCCTGAAGAGCGTGTCGGAACGGGCCGAGGCCATGGCCGCGACAGCGGGGGACCGCTTCCTCATCGATGAGTATCTCACGAGCCTGGACGACCAGCACCTCGATTTCCAGATAGGCCGTGCCGTGCTCGCGTTCATGGAGGAGAACATCGACGAGGAGGACTACCGCGAGTTCTCGAAGAAGCTTGTTGCCATCGTCCCGGACATGCTGGTCAGCGGCCATTTCCCACTGCTCCTGGACACCATCCAGACCCTGCGATGGCACCTGTCAGATAAGAAGAGCGAAGGCATCCGCGCTGCCGCGGCCGAGGCCCTGAAGGTTTTCTGGGCGCCTGAGTTCATCGACAAATCGATCGACGCGTTCAACTCGTGGTCGAAGACGCGGGGGAAGGATGCCCAATCCTTCATGCTCGCGCTTGGACCGATCCTGGTCCCCGGCCTGCTGGAGATCTACTCTTATGACACAGCGCCGGGCGGGCGGAGGGTCCTATTCGACCTGCTCTGCACCTTCGGTAAGGACACGGTGGCCGAGGCGGTCAAGCGGCTCGGGGACCCGCGTTCGTTCTATGTGCGGAACCTCCTGATGCTGATCCGCCGTGAGGGCACGCCTGCAGTGATCCCGGCGGTCAAACCGCTCGCCAAACATGCAGATCCCAAGGTGAGGTTCGAAGCGCTGGCGGTCCTGCTGCGTCTCAAGGACCCGGAAGCAGTCGGTATCCTGCGGCAGGAGATCAGTTCAAAGGACCCCGACGTGTCATCCGCCGCCGTGTTCCTTGCCGGCCAGTTCCGCGTCGCCGGTGTGATCGATGACATCCTGGGGCTTTTCAAGAAGACGATCCTATTTGAGACCGATTATGCCGTCAACGAGGAGCTCATCCGCTCGCTGGGCGAGATCGGCGATCCCCGGGCCATTCCTGAGCTGGTGAAGATGGCGAAGGCGGGATGGTCGCTGTACCGCAAGAGCCACGCGCGCATGAAGGTAACGCTCTATGAGTCGCTGGGCCGGTATCCGCCGGAGAGCATTGCCGAGCTTCTCCGGATCGGCGAAGGGTCGGACGACGAGAAGATCAGGCGGCTGTGCAGGAAACTGGGGGAGAGGAAATAGGTCAGAGGGGATGTCATAACCCTCTCACCTCTCACCTATGACCTGATACCTGATTTGAGGATTTCTAATGGCTGAGCTCGATATCCAGGGAGAGATAGCAAAGGTCATCGCGCAGCTGAATGCTGCGGTGACGAACATCGGCCTGTACTCCGCCGCGCACCCCCAAGTGGGCCAGTATGTCGAAAAGACGCACAACCTGCTGGCGGGCCTGCTCCGGGAAAGGCCCGAGGTGACGATCATGCTGGTCGGCAACGACCTGGTTGCCGAGGGCCGTCCGTTGCCGTCCGACAGCGCCTATGTTGCGAACTTCATCCGCATCCTCAGGAGAAAGTCCGTAGAGCGCTTGACCTTTGTTGCGGGGCTTCCCCGGGAAGAGCTTCAGGGGTTCATCCAGGACCTGGCGGCATCCGACGCGGCGTCCATCAAGACGACGCCCTCCATCAAGCTGGGCAAGGTGGAACTCCGCGTCAAACGAGCGGGTGGGGGTAGACAGACCGGCGGTGCTAGACAGACGGGGGGAGGCGGGCAGGCGGGCGAGGACGGGATCGAGGACATCGGCAGGCAGACCGGCGAGGACGGGCAGCACGGGATAGATATCTTTGAGCTCGTCCAGTTCGGTCGCGGTGAGCTTGGCCAGTTCCTCGATCACTTCCGGCGGCGCATCCTTGACGCCGACCCCCCCGTGCTGCCCGTCCTCGCCGGTCTGCCTGCCGATGTCCTCGATCCCGTCCTCGCCCGCCTGCC
>JAFNGD010000219.1 GCA_017885365.1 Nitrospirota bacterium | reverse complement strand
CCCCGGATGATCTTCTTCAGCATGGGCTCCCGCGTGTCCCGCAGGGAAGTCATGACCCGTTCCTTGATCTCGGCAGCCGCCTTGTCCGTGAAGGTGATGGCAACGGCCTGGTCGATGTTGAGGCCGCGAACGTCGAGCTCGTCGAGGAGCGCCAGGTAGCGTTCCTTCAGCGCCCGGGTCTTCCCTGATCCGGCCGAGGCGGAGAGGTGGATGGAACGGGTGGTATCAGGAGATCGATCATGGCCAAGCGTATCTGTCATAATGATTCCGTAGGAGTAGGGGCGGGTTTCAAACCCGCCCATACGAATGCAGGATTGTAGTCATCTCTTTCCCATCGAGCCGGATTGTTAGTAATGTATTCGCGGATAGTGCCCAGGTCGTGTTCGTCCCGGATGATGTGTTCGTAGTAGTTCCGTTGCCAGAATCTTCCTGTGAAGGGACGCCATTGATGGTGTTTGACGCCCCGAATGTAATCGTTCGTCGTCATGGTTTTGAACCAATCGATCATATCGCCTAACGTAGGGGCAACCCCATGTGGTTGCCCTCCATTGACCGGATATTGTTCCTGAGGGCAGCCACGAAGGGCTGCCCCTACAATTGCGATGATACCGTGGAAATGGTTCGGCATTATCATATAGTTGTCCATATCGACCACAGGATATTTGTTCGGCAATTCCCGCCACCATCTTTCGATCATGCGGCCTGCATCATTCATGACCATGACGTCATCTGCGATTTGCCCGAACAAACATTCCCTCGTATGTGTGCACAGGGTCACGAAATACGCACCGGGTTGTGAATAATCATAATCCTTCAGTCGGATCGACCGGCGGTGGCGGATGTTGGGATCGAATGCCATAACGATTCATGTAGGGGCAACCCTATGTGGTTGCTCTCCCCTCCATTGTTTGGGTCTTGTTCATGAGGGCGGCCACGCAGGGCCGCCCCTACGGGTGTTCTTGTTCCTCGTCCTTTTCTTCCCGGTCCTTCATACGGCACAGCATGTCGTTCGGACAGTAGCGGCACCTGTCCGCGTTGAGCGGCAGGTCGGGGAACAGGCCTGCGCGGATGCCTTCGATCGCCTGCCTCGCCTTGTCCATGCTGTGCGTCAGGATGGCCTCGAATTCCTCCGCGCTTTTGGGGCTTGTCTGAGGTTTTGCCGCAGGGTGATCGTGACCTGCGTCCTTATTATACAGTACGACATCCCGGGCGCCGGCGCCGGTCCCGCCCTTCAGTCCATAGTACGCGAGGCCGATGGGGACCTTGAGCGCCGGACCGGCGCCTGCGATGGCCTGCCGGGCCATGACGGCGTAGACGGGAAGCTGGAAGATCTTCTGTTCGATGCCTTTCACGGATCGCGGATAGTGCCCGGTCTTGTAGTCNNTCGAGGTACGCCGGCCGGAGATCCTGCTTCCAGAACGCCTCTTCCGCGTCAAGGAACCGCTCCGCCATGACCGTGACGAACAGCTGCTTTTCCCGCCGGTTCCGGAAGGTGTCCGCCTCCCGGCCGAACTCCCCCTCGGCGAGCCGGGCGAGGAGCTCTCGGGCCCGTTCCCGGTCCGCTGCCGTCACCGGCACCTTCCACTCTTCGTAGAACCTTCTCAGGATCGAATGCACCTTGCTTCCCCGGTCAAGGGCCGAGATGTCCTCGGACACGTCCTCGAGCGGGGCGATCTTGAGCCGGTGTTTCACATAATAATCGTAGGGGCACGCGAGGTAGTCGTCCAGCTCCGTCACGGAGAACTCGGTGCGGTCCTGCGGAGCAACAGCCCCGGGACCATCCGCCGGCGGTCGGTCGAGAGCCGCCCGGACCGCTGCCATGCCCTCCTGGTCGGCGTTCAGGACCTTGTCCAGGCCCGTGAGGTCATGGGCGAGGCTGAGGGATTTTGCCAGCTCCGGCATGCTTCGGCTGTCCTTTACTTGTAGATTGAACTGGATGTCCTTTTCTTCTACCAGCAGATTTGCCAGGCGAAGGGGTGCGAGCTCGGCCAGGAACGGCGAGGGCACGACAGGCTTGTCGCCGACCACTGCGGGACAGGTGAGCGTCACCCGGGGCGCCGAAAGCAGGAGACGGTAGAAATGGCAGGCCGCGTTCTGGCGGGCGGTCTCGAGCGTGCGCACGCCGAGAGGCTCCAGGAAGGATTCGGGCAGGAAGATGTTCTGGGGCAGACGCTGGGGGAACTTGCCGTCGATCATCCCGCCGAGGTAGATCTCCTCCCACGGACGGCCCATGCTTTCTTCGAGCCCCAGGACCTGGACGCCGCCCTCGTCGTCGGGCGGCACCTGGAACCGGGTGTGCATGAAGGTCTTCTTGAGCAGGAACAGCCACTCGCTGAAGGTGTAGCGGAATTCCGGGAAGAGCCTGCCTGCCTGGCGGAGGGAGGTGAGCGTCTCCTCCAGCTTCCGAAAGGCCTGGAGGTTGACGTTGAACAGTCCGGTGACGGCAGTTACCCGCGCCGATATCCCCGACCAGGCCAGGAGCGTGCTGAGGCGCTCCATCCATGCCAGGAGCGGGGCCGGCCCTTTGCGCGAGAACGGCTCGAGCGCCGCAAAGAGATCGTTCAGCGGCCCGGACAGGACATCGTCGTTCTCCTCGCCGGGCGTGTGGCGCCTGAGCGCCGTAAGCAGCTTCTCCCTGCCGCCGATGATGCGTCGTTCGCGCAGGAACCGGTCAAGGGCGGGCGCCACGCGACGGTCCCCGGCGAACTTCAGGAAGGGCGAACTGACAACGCGGAGGAGCGCGGGTCCGGAACAATCTTCCTGGCAGGCCGTGAGGAGCGAGACCACGGCGGTGGTCACCGGCGAGGTGCTGAGCTG
>JAFNGD010000218.1 GCA_017885365.1 Nitrospirota bacterium | reverse complement strand
TCTTTGCCGCGCCGCCGGAGCGCGATCTTGAATGGAACGATCAGGGCGTGGACGGGGCATACCGGTTCCTCCACCGTATCTGGGCGCTGGTCCACAGGTTCCACGGCCAGATCGGGAAGGTGAGGCCGGCGGGCAGTGAGGCCACAGGCGATCCCTTGTACCGCAAGACCCATCTGACCATCAAGAAGGTGACTGAGGACATCGAGCGGGAGTTCCATTTCAACACGGCCATCGCCGCGCTGATGGAGATGGTGAACGAGGTCTACGACTACACGGCGAAGGGCGTGGAGGCCGACAAGCTTCCGGTCCTGCGGTCCGCTCTGGAAGCACTGACGCTGCTCCTCTCGCCCTTTGCCCCGCATTTCGCCGAGGAACTGTGGGAGGGCCTCGGGAACACCGACAGCGTCGCCCAGGCCTCGTGGCCGGCCTTCGATCCCGCGGCCGTCGTCGCCAGGTCAGTGACCGTGGTGGTCCAGGTGAACGGCAAGGTGCGGAGCAAGCTCACGCTGCCTGCCGGCACGTCCGACAAGGATATCGAGATCGCGGCGCTTGCCGATCCCAAGGTGAAGGAACATCTTGCCGGGAAGACGCCGAAGAAGGTGATCGTTGTTCAGGGGAAACTGGTGAACGTGGTCGTCTAATCCAGTGCGGAATGCGGAGTGTGGAGTGCGAAAAAAGATCATCATAATCGTGCTGCTGGCGTCGCTCCTTGGCGTGTACGCCTGCGGTTACCGGCTGTCGGGGACCGGGCTTCTGGTCCCCGAGGGAACGAAGACCATCGCGGTCCCCGGGTTCATCAACAATACCAATGAGCCCTACGTTGATGTGGATGTGACCGTAGCGGTCACCAACGAGTTCATCGCTGACGGCAGGCTGCGGGTCGTGGACGTGGAGTCGGCCGACCTCGTGCTGCGGGGGAAAGTGGTGAAGTACGAGGTCACGGCCCTGTCCTATACGGCGAACGCCACTGTGCAGCAGTACCAGGTCCGTCTTGTGGTGGACGCCAGTCTGGACGACCTCAGGTCGAAGAAGACCCTGTGGAAGGAGAGCGGTATCGAGGCAGTGTTCATCTCCGACTACAAGGTGACCATTGGCGATATCACCGTTACCAAGATCGCCAAGGAAGTTGCCATCAAGAAGGCGAGCCAGGATATCGCCTGGACACTCCGGAGCAGGGTGCTGGAAGGGTTCTGAAAGAGGGGTCAACGTTCACGCATTACTCCCCGACGCTATTCGCCGGTCCTGTTCACCGTTCAAGGCTCCAGTGCTGTGCATTACTGTCCGGGTCCCGCCATGATCAAATACGAAGATCTTATACGCAGTCTCAAGCAGGGCAGGGTCCTTCCGCTCTACCTGTTCTACGGCGATGAGGAGTTCCTGGTCCAGGAGGTTGTCGACCTGATCGTCAGCACGGTCGTCGACCCCGCCTCGCGCGACTTCAACTTCAACACGGTGTACTGCAAGGGGACGCCGGGGAACGAGATCGTAAACCTGTGCCAGACCCTTCCGTTCATGGCAGAGCGTCGGCTGGTCATCGCCAAGGAGGTCGAGGCGCTGAAGGCCGCAGACCTCGAAGAGCTCCTCGCCTACCTTCGATCCCCCTCGCCGAGCACCTGCCTGGTCATGATCGCGAACCAGTCCCGCTATGAGAAAAAGCCGGTCACCGCGGCCGTTGAGGCTTCGGGGGCCGTCGTGCGGTTCTTTGCTCTGCTGGACCGGGACCTGCAAAGCTGGATCGAGAGCTGGGCGCGCAAGCGGGGCCTGACCATCCACCGTGACGCGGTGCAGTACGTCTGGCAGACCCTGGGCAACGACCTCCAGGCCGTCAGCAACGAGCTCGAGAAGACGGCCATCTCCCTCAGGGAACGGAGGAACATCACCTTTGATGACGTCAAGTCCGTGGTGGGCGACTTCCGGGACTACACGCCGTTCGACCTTGCAGATGCCGTATGCACGAAGGACCGGGAGCGGGCGCTCCTGATCCTTTCCCGGCTCATCCAGGAGGGGGAGCAGCCGGTGGGGTTGTTAGGCTCCCTGTCCTGGAGCTTCCGCAGGCTCTTGAGCGCCAAGGCAATGGAGTCTTCGGGGGCCGATTTCGAGGAGATCAAAAAGAAGCACCGGGTGATCTTCCACCAGGCGGCGGCATTCCGGAAGCAGATGGGGAGCTATACGACCGAGGAGCTCAGACGCGCATTCGAGGTCCTGGTAACAGCGGACCGGACGCTCAAGTCGAGCGGTATGGGCGGGAGGCTGGTGCTGGAGAGGATGATCCTGCGGCTGTGCGGAACGTGACCGCCGGCAAATTCTGAGGGGAAAAAAGAACGCCCCCATGACTGCTCATGAGGGCGTTTCCGGTTTCGATCCGTTGGAGTTGCTGACGATCTACGCTGCGCCGATCTTGCCGACCTTCGTGGACAGGCGGGATATCTTGCGGGAAGCGGTTGTCCGGTGGATGATGCCGGCCGAGGCAGCCTTGTCATAGGCCTTCATGGCCTTGACCAGCGCGACCTTCGCGGAATCTGCGCTCTTCGCCTCGACGGCCAGCTCGACCTTCTTTGCCAGGGTCTTGAGCATGGACCGTACGGACTTGTTCCTCTCCTGCTTCTTCAGGGTCTGCTTTTGCCTCTTGATCGCGGACTTGTGTGATGCCACGGTACTCCTCCTTTTATTATTAAACAGGCTGTCTTTTTAACATAAACAAGAGCTTACTGTCAAGGGAAAAAACGGGCATGGCGCCGAAACAAACCCTTTTCAGGCGCGCATTTTTTTGTTACAGTGCGTCAGACCCTGGCAAGGTTCCCTCAAAGGCCTGGCAAGGACTGTACGAAGGGGACGCATGTCGCGCATGAACATGCGGTGGACCAGTATCGTCTTTCGGCATTCGGTGATGAACGATGATCGATCATGTCTGAGAATATAAAAGTGGCAAAGGCGGCGGGGGTGGTGGGGGCGGCGACGCTCCTCTCCCGTATCATGGGGTATGTCCGGGACATGGTGATGTCCTGGGCCTTCGGCACCTCCGCGGCCGCCGATGCGTTCTATGTTGCCTACCGCATCCCGAACCTGCTCCGCGAGCTGCTGGCCGAGGGGTCCATGTCCGCGGCCTTCATCCCGGTCTTCACCGAGACCCTGACGAAGGGATCGAAGGATGAGGCTCGGCGCCTTGCCAACGCGGTCTTCGCGCGGCTCCTGGTCATCCTCGTCATCGTCACGGGCCTCGGCATCATCTTTGCGCCCTACATCGTGAAGCTCATCGCCTGGGGCTGGAAGTTCAAGGACCACCGGGACAAGTTCCTGCTGGCGGCGACGCTCACGCGGATGATGTTCCCGTACCTCCTGTTCATCGGCCTGGCCGCGCTGGCCATGGGGATGCTGAACTCTCTCCGGTCCTTCCTGTTCCCGGCGCTTTCACCGGTCATGCTGAACGTGATGACCATCGGGTCCGTGGTGCTGCTCTCGCCGCGCATGCCCGAGCCCATCATGGGCGCGGCCGTCGGTGTGGTGCTCGGCGGGCTCTTCCAGTTCCTCATCCAGCTCCCCGGCCTCAAGCGGCAGGGAATGATGCTCACGCCCCGGTTCTCGCCAAGCCATCCCGGCGTCAAGAAGATCGGCTCCCTGGCGCTGCCGGTCTTCATCAGCTCCTCGGTGACCCAGTTGAACATCTTCATCAGCACCATCCTGGCGTCGTTCCTCGCCACGGGCAGCATCACCTTCCTGTTCTATGGCATGCGGTTCATCCATTTCCCGCTCGGGATCTTCGGCGTCGCCATCGCGACCGCCGTTCTGCCCACGCTGTCCGCCCAGGCTGCAAAGCAGGAGATGGAACAGTTCAGAGAGACCCTGTCACTCGGCATCCGCCTGGTATTCTTCATCATGTTCCCGGCCATGGCCGGGCTCATCATGCTTCGCGTCCCGATCATCAACCTTCTGCTGGAGCATGGCGAGTTCAACCGCGTCTCGACCCTCGGCGTCTCGGCCGCGATGCTTTATTATGCCGTGGGGCTCTGGGCTTTCGCCGGCGTCCGCATCGTGTCCCAGGCGTTTTATTCGCTCCAGGACACGAGGACGCCGGTCAGGATCGCCCTGCTGGCCCTGGCTGCTAACATCTTGCTAAGCGTGGTGCTCATCCAGACCCCTCTGCAGCACGGGGGGCTAGCGCTGGCAAATTCCTTGGCGGCGGCCCTGAACATCACCCTGCTCACCAGGCGGCTACGGAAGAAGATCGGCCGCATAGACGGCAGGAGGATAGCACTATCGCTCGCGAAGATCGTCCCTGCGTCCGTGGTCATGGGTATTATCGGCTGGTGGGTGGCCCGCAATCCTCTGTGGGAGAGTCCGGGGAATACACTCATCAAGATTCAATGGCTGGGCGGTGCCATGGCGGTCAGCGTGCTGTTCTATGTCGTCGCCATGTGGGCGATGAGGAGCGAGGAACTTACATTCCTGTGGGGGATGGTGAGGCGAAAAGGCCGACGCGGTGACGGGGAGACACAGTGACATGGGGACAAAGGGACAAAAGGCGAGGGTGCGGGAGGAACTAGAAATGAAAAAGACTATATTCTCCACTCCGCTCGGATGGGCTGGAGCAGGTTTTTATGAAAAGGGGATATGCAGGATCGTTCTCCCCCGGGGATCTCGGAAGACCGTCAGGAGTGAGCTGGCAAAGGTGAAAGGCGAATTGTCGAAGGCAGCAGCATCGCGATCAACTGACCGTGAGATCAAAAGCACGGTAAAGCTCGTACAACAGTACTTTTCAGGAAGACGCGTATCATTTGACCTGCCGCTCGACCTAGGTTATTATACGCCCTTCCAGCGGGCGGTCTGGAAGGCAGCAGCATCGATCCCTTACGGAGAAACACGGAGCTATGCCTGGATCGCGAAGCGGATCGGAAGACCGAAAGCGGCCCGGGCGGTCGGTCAGGCGATGGGTGCGAACCCGGTCCCGATCCTGATCCCCTGACACCGGGTCATCAGCTCAGCAGGTTCGCTGGGCGGGTTCTCGGGTGGGCTGGGGATGAAAAAGAAGCTGCTCGAACTGGAAACACGTGCTAAAGACAAAGGCCGCCGCAAAGGCTAGCGGGCACCGAGGTAAGTGTTTTATCACCGCTTTTGTCGTTACCTCTGTCGCCCTGTGGCTGATATCCGTTCCTTGTACCCATGAGGGCGGAAGAAAGAGCGCTATGCAATTATCAAGACTGGTCGTCGGGCCGCTGCAGGTGAACTGCTACATCGTGTACGACGAAAAGACCACGGAGGCCATGGTCATCGATCCCGGCGACGACGGCCAGGAGATCCTGGGGCTGGTCAAGAGCAAGGGCCTCAAGGTCAAGTATATCGTCAACACCCATGCCCATTTCGACCACGTGGGCGCGAACAAGCTGATCAGGGACGCCACGGGCGCCGAGCTGCTGATTCATGAGGCGGACAATGTCCTGCTGGGCGGAAGTGCGAACCAGGCCCGGATGTTCGGCATGACCGCTGCTTCGTCCCCGAAAGCGGACCGGTACGTGAAGCATGGCGACGTACTGACGGTCGGGGGCCTGTCGTTCACGG
The DNA here is from genome assembly GCA_017885365.1 of Nitrospirota bacterium. The sequence continues at coordinate 7,452 of JAFNGD010000218.1, read as the reverse complement.
TCCTGCATACGCCCGGCCACTCGGCGGGCGGCATTAGCCTCGTGGGCGACGGCGTAGTGTTCACCGGAGATGCGCTCTTCGCCGGGTCCATCGGCAGGACCGATCTCATGGGCGGCGACCTCATGACGCTCATCACCTCCATTAAGGAACACCTCATGACCCTCCCGGACGATACGGTCGTGCTCTCCGGCCACGGCCCGCAGTCCACCATCGGCGAGGAACGGCGCGACAATCCTTTCCTGAACGCGCAATCCGGATTTTAAACTGTTGCGCTTGAGATTTGGTGCCGAGTGTGGTACAGTACGCATTCACTTGATTGGCATATTTGATCGTTCAGAAGGAGAGCCCCATGGTCGTCGGTCCCATTCGCGAAGCCCTGACGTTCGATGACGTTCTACTGCTCCCGGCGAAATCCGATGTCCTGCCCAAGGACACCGATATCTCGACGCAGCTCACCCGGAAGATCACGCTCAACATCCCGCTTGTGAGCGCCGCCATGGACACGGTGACCGAGGCGAAGATGGCNNGCATGATCATCGACCCCATCACCATCTCGCCGGACGCCAAGATCGCCGACGCTCTGGACCTCATGAAGAAGTACCGCATTTCGGGAGTTCCCGTTACGAAGGGCCAGAAGCTCGTCGGTATCCTTACCAACCGGGACCTGCGGTTCGAGAAGCGCATGACTCTCAAGGTGTCCGAAGTGATGACCAAGGACAAGCTGATCACGGCGCCGCTCGGGACCTCTCTCGAAAAGGCCATGGTCATCCTGCAGAAGTACAAGATCGAGAAGCTCCTGATCGTGGACAAGGACTTCAGCCTTCGGGGGCTCATCACCATCAAGGATATCGAGAAAAAGATCAAGTATCCGCTAGCCTGCAAGGACAAGCTGGGCCGCCTCCGGGTGGGCGCGGCGGTCGGCGTGGGCGATTACAGTGAGCGCGTTCCCGAGCTCCTGAAAGCGGGCGTCGACATCATCGTCGTTGACACGGCGCACGGCCACTCCCAGGGCGTCATCGACGCGGTGAAGAGCATCAAGCAGAAGTATCCCGACCTCGATATCGTCGCCGGGAACATCGCGACTGCCGAGGCCACGAAGGACCTTATCCGCGCAGGCGCGGACGCCGTCAAGGTAGGCATCGGGCCCGGATCCATCTGCACCACCCGGGTCGTCTCCGGTGCGGGTGTGCCGCAGATCACGGCTGTCCTGGATTGTTTCAGCGTGGCGGAGAAGGCGAAGATCCCGGTCATCGCGGACGGGGGTATCAAGTTCTCGGGCGATATTACCAAGGCGCTGGCAGCCGGCGCGTCGTGCGTCATGATCGGCGGCCTGTTCGCAGGCACGGACGAAAGCCCGGGCGAGACCATCCTCTTCCAGGGACGCACGTACAAGATGTACCGCGGCATGGGATCCATCGGCGCCATGGAGCGGGGCAGCAAGGACCGCTACTTCCAGGCGCACGAGCAGGAGAAGGCCAAGTTGGTCCCCGAAGGCGTTGAGGGCCGTGTGCCGTCCAAGGGACCCCTCGCCGCGAGCGTCCACCAGCTCATGGGCGGCGTCAAGGCGGGCATGGGCTACTGCGGCTGCGAGAGCCTCAAGGAGCTCCGGGCGAAAGCGCAGTTCATAAAGATCTCGAGCGCCGGCCTCCGCGAGTCCCACGTGCACGATGTGGTGATCACGAAGGAAGCGCCGAACTACCGGCTGGAGTAATTGCGGATTNNTGCGGAATGCGGAATGCGGATTGTTCTCTCGGGGCAGCCCTGTGTGGCTGCCCTGATTTTTCGACGGGATCGCAGAAATATGTCCAAGATCACGAGTATCAGCAAGGCGCGCGAGAAGAGGACACAGAAGGCCAACGCAGCAGCCCGGCACGAGGGTTTCCAGCCTTGCAGCCCCGACATGACCATCTGCGGCGATTGTCAGGACAACCGCGCGAAGAACAAATGCCCCCGGCTCAAAGAGTGGCTGGCAAAACAGAGATCGTAAAAAAGGAAGGATAACAGGGGAGCGGATGCCGCGTCCCCTGAGGTGAAGGCATGGAAGAGAGAATACAGAAGATCCTGTCAGCGGCCGGCATCGCCTCGCGCCGCGCCGCCGAGGAGATCATCCTCGAAGGACGGGTGCGGGTGAACGGAAAGGTCGTGTCCGAGCTCGGCGCCAAGGCCGACCCGGACCATGACCACATCAAGGTCGACGGCAAGCTGATCAACCCGAAACAGCCCAAGGCCTACATCATGCTGAACAAGCCGGCCGGCTTCGTCACGACCATGTCGGACCCCGAGGGCCGCCCGATCGTCGCCAATCTCCTGAAGGGCGTCAGGGTCCGTGTCTATCCCGTGGGGAGGCTCGATTACGACACCGAAGGATTGCTTCTTTTGACGAACGACGGGGACCTCGCGCATCTCGTAACCCATCCGAAGCATGAACTGCCGAAAACCTATCTGGTGAAGGTCAAGGGTTTTCTGGAGGACCGGCATGTCGAGAGCCTCGAACAAGGCGTTTATCTCAAGGACGGCAAGACCGCGCCTGCCAGGGTCAGAAAGCTCCGCAAGGAGGAGTCGAATTCCTGGGTCGAGATCACGATCCACGAAGGCAGGAAACGCCAGGTGCGTCGCATGATCGACCATACCGGACATTCGGTGATCAAGCTCAAGAGGACCAGGGTCGGCAGCCTGAGCCTCGGAGATCTTCCGGTCGGCACCTACCGCCACCTGACCCTCGACGAGGTGCAGGGTCTGCGGGACATGGCGACGCAGGAGGAAGCGAAACGGCCGGCGCCGAGGATCACTGCACCGAAGAAGAGTGAGGAAGCGCGAGGCAAGACCGTACGGAGCGAGGCTGGTGACGCGAAAAGGCCGTCGAGCGTACGTGATGACGCGAAGATGTGGGGCCGCGGGGAAGAAAAACGAAGGTCGCGGGAACAGCTCGTGCGCAATGTCACTTCCGTGAAGGATGGGGCGGTCAGGCGCACTTCCTCTGTTGAACGGGCACGACGAGAAGCGCCGCCGGTGTCGAAGCCTATTGGAGCCGCCAGGCCCGGTGAACGGGGACCAGTACGGGGACCGGCACGGGGACCCGGCGAACGATGGCAGGCAAGGCAAAAGGACGAGGTGGTTCGCGGGGCTTCGGTCGATCGCAGGCCTCACGTGGCGAGCGGCCGGAAACCGGCGTTCCGCGGACACCGGGCAGACGAGAGACCACGCGTGAGCGAAGAGCGAGGACCATCAGGAGGTCCAGCGCGGCCATCCGGTGATCGTACGCGAACGGCCAGCCGGCAGTCACCAACTCAGGGGCGTCCACGTCCTGAAGACCGGGGAATGAGGACTGACGGAAGAGCGCCTGCATATGGAGAAAAGCGCACTGCNNGGAGAACGGGTCCAAGGCCGTCGGGGCCGCGGCCGTCGAGTACACGGGGACAAGGCGGGCGCAGATCGTAATTCGCGGGAACGTCATCGTTCGGAATGAAAAGCAACAGGGAACATCTTCGCGCACATGTCATTGTCCATGGCCTCGTGCAGGGCGTCTGGTTCCGTGCAAGCACCAAGGACGAGGCGGACCGCCTCGGCGTCACCGGATGGGTCAGGAATCTGCCTGACCGGTCAGTGGAGGCGGTGTTCGAGGGAGAGACAAAAAAGGTCGAGGAGATCGTGGGATGGTGCCACCGGGGCCCCGCGGGAGCGCAGGTGAGCAGCGTGGATGTCTCCTGGGAACCGTTTCAACAGGAGTTCGGTCATTTCGATATCCGCTATGGCAGGTAGGTCCCTTTTTCTTCTTATCAGTTTGACGATCGCGATCTTTTCCTGCTCATCGCAGGACAAGAACTCCGCGCCGCGTAAGAAGCCCGCCCCCTTGGTCATTGTGAAGCCGAAGCTCAAGGTGATGACCGCGGCGCAGCGTTCCGAGCTCGGATTCCCGCCGGAGCTCATTGCCCAGGTGGAGGAGGCTGCCAAGGCACCCGCAGAGCCGTTCTACGAAGAGGTGATGATGCGCTCGGAGAACCTGAAGGGTGACGTGATGATCGCTTCGGCAAAGCTTTCCGGGTTCAGCGTCAGGACGCAGGATGCCGACCGGCTCATCGAAGTGCTATCGGCGCCCTTCCGGAAGGACGGTTTCCTCATCTTTCGGAGCCAGCACAATATCGGCAGCGTCCCGGACGTGGTCACGGTCGTCCGGGGGAACAGCTCCTATGATATCCTGCTGATCCAGAAGACCGAATCACCCCGCCATAACCTGGACACGAAGAAGATCATCGCATGGCTCAGAAAGCAGCAGAAGCTCGGGTCCTTTGTCATCACCGGCGCGGGAGCGGATTGGCTGGAGGCCCGGTTCATCGTACCGCCGAAGAACATGAAGGGCTTCGCCCGGAGCGTTGCGTCCTTCGCTCCCGAAGTTCTTGCGGAGAACAAAGGGACGATCGAAAAGCTTGCGGACACCATGAGGCGCACCAACGGGTTCGCGTTGTGGTGGGATTAAGAAAGCAGGGTCAGGGATCAAGGAAAAAATGCTGGTGAAACGCTTTCACCGGTCATGCACTCTCTATTCCACGATTGAATGAATGAAGACCGCCGTGAACATCCTGATCGGACTTGCACTCCTTGTCGTCGCTCTTTCACTCGTTCTCGTGTACGCAAACACCCACCCTCCGCGCTATCCGCTCCATATCCCGCCATCGACCTATCGTGCCGCCTATGAGGATGCGACGTTCGAGTCCAGCGACGGCGTGACGCTCAAGGGGTGGATCATCAAACCCCCGGTGGAGAAGCCCGGGATGCCCGGGATCATCATCTGCCACGGCTTGGGCGCGAACCGCTCGGACTTTACCGACCTGGCGGTCATGCTCGCTCAGCGGGGGTACTGGGTCCTCGCCTTCGATTTCCGGGCGCACGGAGAAAGCGGGGGGAGCCGGTCGTCGCTGGGGCATCATGAACAGAAGGATGTGCTGGCCGCTCTTGCATTCCTTACCGAGCGTCCCGGGATCGATCGTAACCGCATTGGCATATTCGGATTCTCCCTGGGCGGATCAACTGCGATTCTTTCCGCTGCCCGGACCGGGAAGTTCGCCGCCGTAATCGCGGACAGTGCGTTCACGAGCCTCCGGGACCAGGCGCGGGAGGCCATCACCGGCTTCTATCACCTGCCGTCATTCCCCTTCGTCAATCTGGCGGTCCTAGGCTACGAAATGTATTTCCAGACGACCATCAGGAACATCGCCCCAGAATCCGTCATCGGAAAGATCGCGCCGGTACCCGTGTTCATCATCGCCGGTGAAGGCGATGAGATGATCCCTGTGGAGAACGGCAGGAGGTTGTTCCGGGCGGCGCAGGAACCGAAGGAACTCTGGGTCATTCCCGTCGGAAGCCACGGAGGCACGATCGCCGCGGCCGGGGACGAATACGGCAGGAGGGTTGGGGAATTCTTCGACAGGCATCTGAGAAGATGACGTTGTCCTTCCGGACAGAACTCGGACAGCAAAAGAGGTTTTGACAGCGCTCGAAAATTCGGATAAGGTGGTTTCATGTACATCCTCGGCATTGAAACAGCGACTAGGACCGGCGGCGTCGCCATCGTATCGGAGGGCGCTGTGCTCGCCGAGTACACCTTGAACATCGAGGTGACGCACTCGGAGCGGCTCATGTCCACCGTTGACCGGGTGCTCAAGGACACCGGGATCTCGATGGCTTCCCTAGACGGTTTCGGTGTCTCCATCGGGCCCGGCTCGTTCACCGGACTTCGTATCGGACTGTCCACGGTGAAGGGCCTTGCGTTCACCACAGGAAAACCCGTTGCCGCGGTGCCGACCCTCAAAGCGCTCGCCTGGAACACGCCCCATGCTCGATATCCGGTATGTCCGTTGCTTGATGCGAGGAAGAAGGAAGTGTATGCCGCTCTCTACCATTACGACGGGCAGGAACTCATCCAGGACCTCCCGGAGACCGTGCTGCCGCTTGCCGAGCTGGCGGACCGGATCGCCGGAGAGGTGTTGTTCACCGGCGAGGGTGCACGGCTCTTCACCGCGGACATCGGGCGCCTGTTTGCCGGCAGAGCGCACTTTGCGCCGCGCTCTGCCACAGTCCCGTCTGCGGCGAGCGTCGCCGAGATCGCGCTGGATATGATCAGTGTCGGCCGGCAGACCGGTCCCGATGGCCTGTCGCCGATGTATATTCGCAGGCCGGAGGCCGAACTGGCATGGGAGAAGCGGGAACGATCACGATAGACCGCATGGCCCGGGAGGACATCGACCAGGTCCTTGCCATCGAGCAGGCATCGTTCACGATGCCCTGGTCGCGGAACCTGTTCCTGTCGGAATTCCGGAATCCGAAGGTGTCGCTCATGCTGGTCGCGCGGTCTCCGGAAAGCGGCAGCAGGATCATCAGTTATATCGTCTGCTGGGTCGTAGCGGACGAATTGCATATCCTGGACCTGGCGACGGAGCCTTCCTGGCGCCGCAAAGGTATCGCCCGCATGCTCGTCCTCGCCGCAATCAGACAGGGAAATGCGGTCGGCGCATTGCGGGCGTATCTCGAAGTGCGAGCCTCGAACACAGCAGCGCTTTTGCTCTATGAAGGTCTCGGTTTCACCCGTTCGCTCGTTCGCGAAGGATACTACGACATGCCGGTCGAGGATGCAGTCGTCATGTCGCTTGAACGTGACGCCCTGGCATCTCTGATGAACATGCCGGGAGGCGGGAGGGATACTGGAACTTGATGGAGCACTTGTTAAATTGTTGATAATACAGTGCAATGTCCATATTATTCCCAAATTATTTTGCCTTGCCTTTTGGCATCATTTGTGTTAAATTTTTTCAAATGACATAATCTGGTCCCGGTCTTCTCGTCATTCAAAGAGTCCTGAACTTATAAAAAGGAGGGCATACTTATGAATGTGATGGAGGTATCTGAGGAAGCACTAAGGGCAAAGCTCAGGACGGAGAGCGCGGAGTTCCAGCAACTGGAACAGGAACACCGCAAGATCGACAAGGAACTGATGAACTTCGAGATCCACGTGTATCTCAGCCCTGAGGAAGAGATCGAGAGGAGACGGCTGCAGAAGCTGAAACTGGCGGCAAAAGACAAAATGATGGAAATGCTCAGGCGGGCAAAGGCAGGGAACGCCTGAAGAGAACAAGGCAAGGGTGATCCCTTGCCTTTTGTATTTTAAGCACATCTGGCCATGCGAAAATCCCTCCTTACGGAGACCGTAGGGAGGGATTTTTTTATTGACTCTCCCGCTGTATCTATGTTAAAAATAATGACTATTTTTGTCCACGGAGCGTCCATTTTGAGAAGCGATAGGATCAAGAAAGGCATCGAGCGAGCAGGCCACCGGTCGCTCCTGTTCGCCACGGGCATCACCCGCAAGGGGCTCGACCTGCCCATGATCGGCGTGGCGACGAGCTTCACCGATCTCATCCCCGGCCACATCGGCATGCGCGACCTCGAGCGGTTCATCGA
>JAFNGD010000217.1 GCA_017885365.1 Nitrospirota bacterium | reverse complement strand
GCCGCTCCCCGCGGTCATCCACTGCGTGTCGCCTGAGGAGATGACGCCCTTATTTCCCATGCTGTCGCCGTGCTCCACATCGCCCTGCAGGACGTAGGTGATCGTCTCGATGCCGCGGTGCGGGTGCCAGGGAAAGCCCGCAAGATAATGGTCCGGGTTGTCTGACCGGAAATCGTCCATCATCAGGAAGGGGTCGAAGAGCGGCACTTCGTTGTATCCGAATGCGCGCTTCAGATGCACGCCGGCGCCTTCCACTGTTGGTTTGCTCGAGATGATCTTACGGATCGTTCTCGTTTCCTTCATGGTAATCCTCCTTGAGACCCGGCCGGGTGCCATGGTCTCTCGCCGGATCAGGTGACCAGCGGCCCGCGTCTGTGCGTGTTCCTGCCGGTAAAAAAGGGGGGCCGCTCCCCAGCGGCCCCCGTACTGCTCCACCCACCTGGTCAGGACAACGCTTAGCTCACTTTTTGCTCTACCACCCGGTCAAGGGACCACTTCCCGCCGCCCTTGATGATCAGTGCCAGGGCCATGCCGATCACGAGGAGATGATACTCGAATCCTTCGCCCTTCTGGTTCCCAAACCAGTTCATGAAGAACCCGTTCTGCCAGTGCAGCATGTACACGGCAACGGCCATGTTGACGGCGATGCCGAAGGCAGCCACCCGGGTCAGGAGACCGGTGATCAGCCCGAGGGAGCCAAGCCCCTCGGCCATGATGGCCAGGAAGGCAAAGACCACGGGGACCCCCATCTTATCGGTGAACATGCCCATCATGCCCGAAAATCCCGGCCCGCCGAACCATCCGAAGAGCTTCTGCATGCCATGGGGGAAGAACACCACGCCCAGTGCGATCCTGATCACCATGATCGCAACATCATTATCCGTCCTGATCAATTTCTTGAACATATGCGCCTCCTCTCGCTGCGCTGCCGCAGCCTGTTCAGGTATCTCTATTTCGCGTGCGTACCATCACAGAAGGGCGGATTCTTCGTGCGCTGGCACGCGCACAGCGCGACCTGCTCCGTCTTCTTGATGACGAATTCGACCGGCTCCTTGCCGGTGCCTTTGTGGGAACCGTCGCAGAACGGTTCCTTGGCGCTCTTTCCGCAGCTGCACCAGTAATACGTGCCGGGATGGAGCGTAACGCTGAATGGCATGTTCTTCGGCATCAGATCAACCTCCTCTCATCGTACCGCTTGGTTATGATAACGGTCCGGAGACCGATCATCTGCTTGCTTTCGTTTCCTGCAGGCCGACCTTTCTGCATAAACGGCCAAGTTCTTCCTGTTCGGACCGGGTCAGGGCCTGCATCTCCTTAACGATCCGGTCTACGTGACCGGGAAAGAACGATTTGATGAGAGCCGAGCCCTTCGGCTTGATCCGCACGGAATAATGCCGCCGGTCCTTTTCGTCCCGCAGGCGCTCCACGAGGCCCTGCTTTTCCAGGTTGTCCACGACCATCGTGATGTTCCCCGTGCTCTTTAGGATCTTCTGGGCAAGGGCCGTCTGATTCAGGGGGCCGAGGTGGTACAGCGCTTCGAGCGCCCCGAACTGGCTTACCGTCAGACCGATCCCGCTGAAATGGGACTCCACCCGGTCGGATACCGACTGGGCCGCCCGGACCAGCTTGATGAAAGCGTCAAGCGCCCGTTTTTCCGTTTTTGTTCCTTCGTATTGGGTTCCCATGGTAGTTCCGTGTTAAATAGTTTAATGTTAAACTAATTGTACCGGGAAGCAAGGTCCTTGTCAAGGCCTTTTTGCGGGGAGGGCTGGGAGGAGGTTGTTTACAGTTTGCCGGTCATGCCATACCAGGCGAGGCTGAGGTATTCGGACAGGGCGATAGTCGAGGTTTCGAGGGCTCCGGCGCCGGGGATGAGGTAGGTGATCGAGAAAGGGCGCGTCTGAGACTTATAGCCCGCTGGCGCGGGAAGGACGGTGAACCCCTGTTTCCTGAACATGCCCGCAGACCGCTTCATGTGGAACGCCGAGGTGACGAGGACGATGGTCTGTCCCGGGAGTAGTGCCCCGACCTGCTGCGCGCTCTCCCACGTGTTCCGTGACCGGTTCTCGATAACGATATCCCTACGCGGGAACCCGAGCTTGACCGCGGCATCGGCCATGGCATCCGCTTCCTTCGGGCCGCCCCGCGTTATCAGGCCGCTCCCGCCGGTTATCACAAGGGGGAGCCGCCCTGTCCTGGCGATCTGGATCCCCGCCGCGAGACGTTCAAGCGAGGCATAGGAAGGGGCGGGTGCGGCAGGCACCCAGGAAAGGTCATTGACCCCGCCGCTCAGGACGACAACGGCGTTGACCTTCACACCGGAGTCGTGGAAAGGAGGAAACGCGGCTTCCAGCGGCCTGATCAGCCGGTCACCGATCAGGGAAAGGCTGAGGAGATAGAGAAGCGCGATGCCTGCGGTCAAAAGCGCCCGCCCCAAGGCCCGATGACGCCGGAGCACGACGATGCCAGCCATCACGAGGATAAGCAGGCTTGCCGGCGGCAAGAGCAGGGAGAGCAGTATCTTCGAAAGGAAAAAAAACATGGTGATGTCCTCGCCCGCGCAGGGTCAATGCGCTGCAGTGCCCGGTCCCGGCCCTGCCGCCGGCGCCCGCTGCATCAGCAGCACCAGCGGAAGCATGCAGAGAATGAGCAAGCAGATGATCAGGAATGCATCGGTGAAGGCGAGGGTCGTCGACTGCCGGATGAGCTCACGGTACAGGAGACCGTCGCTGCCTGCCGCGGGCAGCCCTTTCTGGGTGAGCATCTCGCCGATCCGCTCCCGGGAGATCTGGTAGGCGGGGTCGAACGGCGACAGGTGTTCGACCAGCCGCGTCTGATGGAGCTGGGCGCGCCGAGACAGGATGGTGGTGGTGAAGGCGATGCCCACGCTGCCGCCCAGGTTCCGGAGAAGGTTGTAGATCGACGTGGCCTCGGTCATATGCTCCCGGGGGATGTGCGAGAGCGTCAGGGTCGTGAGCGGGATGAAGGTCATACCCATGCCGAAGCCGAGGGCAACGCGCGGCCAGACGAAGCTCCAGAAGTCCGTGGTGAGGGTGAACCGGGACATCATCCAGGTGCTAAGGGCGCAGACCGAGATCCCGACGAAGAGGAAGCGCTTGGGGTCCACCCTGCCCATGAACTTTCCCACGATGGGCATGGCGAGCATGGTGGCGATGCCGCCGGGGCCGAGCACGAGCCCGGCGTAGAACGAGGTGTAGCCCATCATCATCTGGAGGAAGATCGGCAGGAGGACGATGCTGCCGAAGAGGTTCAGGAAAACGAAGAACATGACCGTCGCGCCGGTCGTGAAGGTGCGGTCCTTCAGGAGCTTCAGATTTACGATGGGGTGGTCGGAGTAATACTCGTTGATGACGAGCAGGGTGAGCGCGACCACCGAGATGACGGCGAAGGCGACGATCAGGTGCGAGTCGAACCAGTCGTCAGACTCGCCCTTGTCCAGGACGAACTGGAGGGATCCCAGTCCGACGGTCAGGAAAATGAGCCCCCAGTAGTCGATCTTCATCTTCTGGCGCTGCATGTACGGCGGGTCCTCGATCACCAGGACGTTCATGACGATCGACAGGATGCCGATGGGGATGTTGATGTAGAAGATCCA
>JAFNGD010000216.1 GCA_017885365.1 Nitrospirota bacterium | reverse complement strand
CAGATCGGTCTCCCGTTCGAGCACGATGAGCGCGCCGATGCGCTTGTTCGCCATGGAGACCGAGGCCTTGACGATCTCCTCGATGAACTTCGAGCTCTCGACGGGCGACAGGGTGCGGAAGAAGCGGCGCTCGCCCATCTGGGCCAGGGCGCGCCGGATCTCGGGCTGGAACAGGATGACCGCAGCGATGACGATCTGCGACCAGAAGCTGTGGATCACCCAGTCGAGCGTGTAGAACTCGAAGGCCTGGGACGCGATGAGGGCGAGCATGATGAGGCCGATGCCCAGGAGCATCTGGAACGCCCGGGTCCCCTTGATGATGAGCAGGAGGCGGTAGAAGATATAGTAGACCAGCGCGATGTCCACGGTGTCCTGGAACCACCGGTAATGCGCCAGCGCCTCGCGTATTTCGGAAAAGGTAGTGAACATGGTTCGTTAAGCTGGTCAACTGGCAAGCTTGCAAGCGTGCAGGCTAGGTTCGTCTTACGATCGCATCGGTCATCCGGGCGACCTTTGTCATATATCCCACATCGTGGACCCGGACGATGTGCGCACCGCGCTCGATGGCGAGCGCGACGGTGGCAGCGGTACCCTCAACGCGGTCCTTCGGCTCCGGGATATTCAGCACGGTCCCGATGAAGCGCTTCCGCGACGTCCCGATGACGATGGGAAATCCCAGGGCCTTGAGTTCGTCCAGCCGGCTGAGGATCTCCAGGTTGTGCTGGACGGTCTTTCCGAAACCGATGCCCGGGTCAACGAGGATGTGGTCCCTGCTGATGCCCGCCTTCAGGGCGATGGAGGCGCTTTCCTCGAGATAATCCATGATCTCGCAGATGACGTCATCGTACACGGGGTCCACCTGCATATCCCGCGGTGTGCCCTTGATGTGCATGAGCACCACCACGGCACCGTGGTCCGCAACGATCCGAGCCATGTCGGGCGAGAACCGGAGGCCGCTGATGTCGTTGACGATCGATGCGCCCGCGGCGAGCGCTTTCCTCGCCACGCCTGCCTTGTAGGTGTCGATGGAAACGGGCGTCGAAGTCTCGCGTACCGTCCGCTCGATGACGGGGATGATCCTGCCCAGTTCTTCTTCCTCGCCCAGCGGTTCAGCGCCGGGCCGCGTGGACTCGCCGCCGATATCGATGATGTCCGCGCCCTGGGCGGCCATGGCCCGGGCATGTGCCACGGCGGCATCGTGGCCGGCGAAGAGCCCGCCGTCGGAAAAGGAGTCCGGCGTCACGTTCAGGACCCCCATGACGTGGGTCCTGCCGCCGAGGTCGAGGACCGTGCCCCTGACGTCTATCTTATAGTCTGAGCGGAGATAGTTGTCAAGCCGGGATGAGATGAGGGTACGGATGCGGTCCGGGAACTGCAGATGTCCGGTGAGACGGGAAAGACAATGCCGGAGCTGGTCGATGGATCCGTGGATCGAGAAAACGCCCGGCTTCGGGACCTCGAAGCCGGGACGATCAGGCCGATCGGACGTGAGAAGGATCTTCTCGAGGAGCGCGGTCTCGTCGGCGGTCAGGCCGCTCAGCGTGATGATCAGGGCATCGCCGCGATGTATCCTGAGAGCGGGTCCCATGGCCGCCTCACGCCGTAGCAGGCTGGGCATTGACGATGGCGTCTATCTCCGGCGCGTCGAGGGTCTCTTTCTCGAGCAGCGCCTTGGTCAGCGCGTGGAGAACGTCGACCCGTTCGGAGATCAGCTTTTTCGCCCGGGCATAGTTCTCCATGACGATGCGCTTCACTTCATTGTCGATCTCGACGGCGATATGTTCGCTGTAGTCCCGGTGCTGCGATATTTCGCGGCCAAGGAAGATCTGCTCCTCCTTCTTGCCGTAGGTAAGCGGGCCCAGCTTGTCGCTCATGCCCCATTCGGTGACCATCTTCCGGGCGAGGTTGGTGGCCCGCTCNNGTCGTTGCCGGCGCCGGTGGTCATGTGGTTCAGGGCGATCTCCTCGGCGGCGCGGCCGCCCAGGAGAATGGCGATGTTGTTCAACAGGTGCTCGCGGTCATAGGAGTACCGGTCGGCCGTGGGCAGCTGGAGCGTAACGCCCAGGGCCATGCCGCGCGGGATGATGGAGACCTTGTGCACCGGGTCGGTGCCCGGGATGAGCCGCGCTACCATGGTGTGGCCTGCCTCGTGGTAGGCCGTGTTCTTCTTCTCCTCATCGCTGATGATCATGCTCTTGCGCTCGAGGCCCATCATGATCTTGTCCTTGGCATGCTCGAAGTCTTCGTTCTCGACCTGGGACTTGCCCACGCGGCCGGCGAGCAGGGCAGCTTCGTTCACCAGGTTCGCCAGATCAGCGCCAGACATGCCGGGAGTGCCGCGGGCGATGGCCTCGAGGTCCACCTCGGGCGACAGCTTGATCTTCTTGGCGTGCACCTTCAGCACCCCGACCCTGCCGTTCAGGTCCGGCCGCGGAATGACCACCATCCGGTCGAACCTGCCGGGGCGGAGGAGCGCCGGGTCGAGCACATCAGGCCGGTTCGTCGCCGCGATGAGGATGACGCCGTCATTCGATTCGAACCCGTCCATCTCCACGAGGAGCTG
>JAFNGD010000215.1:2456-10632 GCA_017885365.1 Nitrospirota bacterium | reverse complement strand
GGGGACGTCCGGGAACATCGGATCAGGCGGTTGACGGGGCAGGCGATCGGCGATTTCGGTCTGATCGAGGAGGGGGACCGCATCCTCGTGGCGCTGTCTGGCGGGAAGGACAGCTGGACCCTGCTGACCATGCTGGAGTCACTCCGGCGGAAGGCGCCGGTGAGCTTTTCTCTGGTAGCGGTCACGGTACATCCGGGATTCCCCGGCTTCTCGACGGAGGGGATCGAGTCCTATCTCCGGAAACAGGGGTTCGAACACCGGACCGTCGCCGCTCCTATCCACGACCTCGTGCTGGACAAGCTCGGACCTGATGATATTCCGTGCTCCCTGTGCTCCCGGATCAAACGCGGCGTGCTGTACACCCAGGCAGCGGAGCTGGGATGCACCAAGATCGCCCTCGGCCATCACCGCGACGATTTCATCGAGACGCTGCTGCTGAACCTGTTCTACAACGGCAGGATCAAGGCTATGGCCCCGCTTCTGCGCGCCGACGACGGCAGGAACGTGGTCATTCGGCCCCTCGTCTATGTACCCGAGGAGGACATCATCGCCTACGCTGCGGACACGGGCTTTCCGGTCACCTGCTGCGCCTGCCCCGCCTGCGGCGACCCGGACCAGAAGCGGGTGAGGATCAAGAAGCTCCTTGCCGGCCTGGAAGAGGAGCACCCCGGGATCAAGGCGAGCCTGCTCGCGGCCCTGGGCGACGTGGACCACCGGCATCTCCTGGTGGGCGAGCAGGAACGGCCGCGCGTTGAATGACCGACCACGTTCCGGCGGGGCGACCCGGCTGGCAATGACCTAATAACACCTTGCAGCCATGAGTGTTGCAGTTCGTACGTGAAGCTCCCTGCAGCAAGACTTCGGCGAGCTCAGTCGAGTCGCTGCAGGGAATCCTCGGTCCTCAGAGTAGGATGGTTATCCTCATCATTCGCATTCCCCACAGTAAGCTGCGGGGAATGCGCCCCCTCCTTGATTCACCGCTTGATGCTCGTAATCGTTTGAATGTGTTTGACAATGTCCTGATATGTGGAATATAATCCACCCATCCTGGACCGGCAGGGAGACCAGCCTTTCGAGAGGTTGTCAATGGCCGAACGGAAAAAACTGGGAGATCTTCTGAAGGAGGCCGGAGTGATCGACGACTTCCAGCTCGAGGCGGCCCTTGCTCATCAGCGGAACTGGGGCGGGAAACTGGGCGCCATCGTCATAGAATTGGAGTTCGCCCGGGAAGAGGATATCGCGCGGGTCCTCGCCGAGACGCTCAAAATTCCCTACGTCAACCTCTTTGAACCCGAGCTCACACCCGATGTCGTGAAACTGCTCAAGGCAGATGTGGCTAAGAAATTCGGCGTGTTCCCGGTAAAGAAGGAGGCCAATGCCCTGGTGCTCGCCATGTCCGATCCCATGGACATCGAGATCATGGACAATATCCGGTTCGCCACGGGTCTCACCGTCAAGCCGGTCCTGGCCATGGCCTCGGAGATCAAGGATGCGATCCGGAAATACTATGACGGAGAGCCGGTCACGCGGAAGAACCCGGTCTCATTCCGCGACACAGCGAAGCAATCGACCCGGCTGGAGATCGTGCGGGAGGTTCCGGACATCGCCACGACGGAATGGACCCAGCAGCAGCAGGACGCCCCGTCGCTCCGGCAGGACATCGCCACCCAGAAGATCGTTCTCGAAGCCCTCGTGTCCCTCCTCATCGAGAAGAAATTCTTTACCCGTGACGAGATCGCGAAGCTCATCGAGCACAAGAAGATGGGGCTGTAGGAAGAGCGGAGCGGGGAAATGAAGGGGAGTCGCCGGCGTCCGGGCCTCCCCGGGGAAAACCAGGAAAGGAAGCGCATGCCCATGAACAAGTCCGGTATTTCGGTGCTCCTTCTGGCCGCGGTGGTGTTTGCCGGGAGCCTCTCCGCCGGCGAACACCGGGGTCCGAGGATCTTGGTGAAGGAAGCGCGGTTCGATCTTGGCACGGTGGCCCAGGGGACCCAGGCCGAACATATCTTTGAGATCAAGAACATCGGCGATGAGCCCCTGGAGATCACGCAGATACAACCTACCTGAGGGTGCACGGCGGGGCTGGTCAGTTCGAACCGGCTGGAACCAGGGGCAACAGCACAGTTGAAGGTCTCTGTGGACACGGCGGGCAGGTCGGGTTCCATGATGAAGCATGTGACGATCCATTCCAACGACCCGGTGACGCCCACGATGCCGGTGACCGTGATGCTCACGGTGACGGTGAATACGGCGGGCCCGAAGTAGCAGGCCGGCATGCCTGGGGCTGTCCCAGCGGACAAGATGCAAGAACAGGATAAGGCCGGCAGAGAATATTCTGCCGGCCTTTGGTGTTTGACCCGGGAAAAAGCATGCTGCGGGGTTTGCGAGCGATTACGATAGTTCCTGGTGGATCGAAGATTCTTTGCAGTTTGCTGCAGGGAACATCAACCGCCAGTCAATGAACAATCCAACCTTGTCCGACGCCTATCCGCTTTGATCAGTCTCACATGCCTTTGTCAGGTTGATGGGTCTGTTCACGCCCAGACCGAGGGTCGGGCGGAGCAGGGATCAGGGCTTGTTTGAACCGGATTGCTGGTCTACTTCCGCGTACACAAGGCTGGTGATGTCCCGGATGACCCGGGCAAGGTCCTGGAAATCGCCCCCCCGCGCGGTGATCCCCAGCAGGAACGGCCTCTCGGGGTGATAGATGATGCCGAACTCGTGGAGCTGCAGCACTTCCGACGGGGTCCCCTCGGCATCCGATGCCGGGATGACACGCTCGCCCGCCTTGCTCGCCAGGCTGACCTCGTGCGGGATGCCCGCGGCCATGCCGTCCCGGAAGACCGATCGGGCGAGGTATCGCAGCGCCTTTTCGGACAGTTCCTCATTCAGGTACGAGGCGTTGAAGAGGACGCGGAAGTAGGAGGCGTAGGCGCTGAGCGTCAGGGAGTCCTCCTTCTTCTCAGGGTCGTAGTTCACATAGAGGTCCTTGGCGACCTTCTGCAGATGGGTGGGAGGCAGATTCGCCAGGAGCAGGGCATAGGCGCTGTTGTCGCCATAGGCGGTCATCCGGAAGAGCAACTCGTTCACGGTGTATTCCTTGCCCGGCTCGAGCGGCTTCGGCGATCTCAGGAAGCGCGGCTCAAAGGGACCGCCGACGCCGCGGTAGAAGATCTTCTTCCTCATGACGAGGGGGTTGGTCTCGGACCACTTGAAATNNCCGAGACCGCCGTTGCTTCCTCGTCGCCGAGCTTTTCCTGGATGAGGGCGTCCACCTTGTAGCGAAACGGTTTCAGCTCGCGGATCTTGGGAAGGCCACGTTTCGCCTCGGTGATGGAGGGGCGGATGAAGGAGAAGTCCTCCCCAACATCCTGGCGCGGTCCGGCATGTTCGTTCTGCCCTGCATAGAACAGCCATGTGCCCCTGCCCGAAAAGACCCCCAGGGCAAAGGTCCCCGCGATGAGGACCCAGAGGATCGAGCGGCTTATTGTTATGTTTTTTACTTTCGCGTTCTTTTCCATGTCCATTGCGGTTCCCTGCTTCGCACATTGTAATGCAAAGACGGGCTTAACACAAGTGCCAGGCCTGCATTACCGCGGGTAACATACGGCAATTCCTGTGAAATTCCCGTATTATTTCCTTGACAATTTTCCAGCCCCTATGTTAGAGTCTTATGCCCTGATCGACCGCAATAGGCAGAGAGGCAGTGGTAACCGTGCAACAGCTCAGACATCCTACGTATCCCAGCGACATGCCTACCCCGGGCATAGGTCCCGACAAGGGACTATAATCTTCTTCGTTATTATCAAGAATAATCCTTACGTTTCAACCATTTTATCGTAGCTGTTCCGTACGATCACCATTCACGGGAGGATACACCCATGCAGAAAAAATATCTTTTGGCCCCTGGCCCCACGCCGGTACCGCCCGAAGCGCTCCTGGCCATGGCTATGCCGATGATCCATCACCGCGCCCCGGATTTCCTTCCGGTGCTCGACTCGGCCAAGAAGGGCCTGCAGTGGCTTTACCAGACCAAGAACGACGTGCTCATCCTGTGCTCCACCGGCACCGGCGGCATGGTGGGCTCGGTGAACAATTTCCTGAATCCCGGCGACGAAGTGATCACCGTGAACGGCGGAAAGTTCGGCGAGCGCTGGACCAAGATCTGCCAGGCCTACGGCATGAAGGTGACCGAGATCGTGGTGGAGTGGGGCCACGCGGTGAAGCCGGAGCAGGTGGAAGAGGCTCTCAAGAAGAACCCCAAGACCAAGGCGGTCTTCGTCCAGTTCACCGAGACCTCGACCGGCGTGAACCATGACATCAAGACACTTGCCGGCATCGTCAAGAAGACCGATGCGCTGTTCGTCGTCGACGCCATCAGCGCCCTCGTGGCCCATGACATTCGGACCGACGAGTGGGGCATCGACGTATTGATCGGCGGCTCGCAGAAGGGCCTGATGCTCCCTCCCGGGCTCGCCTTCGTGTCCGTCAGCGACAAGGCCTGGAAAATGGCCGATGCCGCGAAGACGCCCAAGTTCTACTTCAACTTCAAGAAAGAGCGCGAGAACCTGTCCAAGAACCAGACGACCTGGACGTCTCCCGTGTCGCTTATCATCGGCCTGAATGCGAGCGTCAAGATGCTCCAGGATGAGGGCCTCGAGAACGTGTTCAAGCGCCACGAGCGGCTGGCCAAGGCCACCCGCGCGGGTGCGGTGGCCCTGAACCTCGCGCTCTATCCCAAGGAGAATCCGAGCCTCTCGCTCACGGCCATCGAAGCGCCGGCGGGCGTCGACGGCCAGGCCATCTACAAGGACCTGCGCGTCAAGTATGGCATCACCGGAGCCGGCGGCCAGGACAAGCTCAAGGGCAAGATCTTCCGCATCGCTCATCTGGGCTACGCCGACACCTTCGACGTGATCACGGCCGTGGCCGGCATCGAGATGGTGCTGAAGGGCCTGGGCCATCCGGTGAAGCTCGGCACGGGCGTCGCTGCGGCGCAAGAGATCCTGATGAAATAAATTCAACTTCTGCCACAAAGGCACGAAGACGCGAAGAATAGACCAAGAATGAGCTTCGTGGTTACTTCGAGCCTTAGTGTCTTAGTGGCGTAGCATTTTTGGAGGAATTCATGAAGGTCCTGATCAGCGACAACCTCTCCACCCGCGGGGTGGANNATCATCCGCTCGGCGACCAAGGTCACGGCCGGCCTGCTCGAGAAGGCGACGAAGCTCAAGGTCGTGGGCCGTGCCGGCAGCGGCCTGGACAACGTGGACATCCCGGCGGCGAACAAGAAGGGCGTGGTCGTGATGAACACGCCGGGCGGCAACACCGTCACGACAGCCGAGCATACCCTCGGCATGATCTTCGCGTGCGCCCGCATGATCCCGCAGGCCTACGCCTCGATGAAGGCGGGCAAGTGGGAAAAGAAGAAGTTCGAGGGCGTCGAGCTCTTCGAGAAGACCCTGGGCATCGTCGGCCTGGGGGCGATCGGCAGCGTCCTGGCGTCCCGCTGCATCGCCCTGGGCATGAAGGTGCTGGCCTTCGACCCCTTCATTTCGACGGAGAAAGCGAAGCAGCTCGGCATCGAACTCGCGGACCTGGACACGATCTACAAACGGTCCGATTTCATTACGCTCCACACGCCCAAGACCAAGGAGACGGCGAACCTCATCAACAAGGACACCATCGCCAAGATGAAGGACGGCGTGCGCATCATCAACTGCGCCCGCGGCGGCATTGTGAACGAGGCGGACCTCTTCGAGGCGCTCAAGAGCGGCAAGGTCGCCGGAGCGGCCTTCGATGTGTTCGAGAAGGAGCCGCCGGAGAACCACCCGCTCCTGACGCTCGACAATTTCATCGCCACGCCGCACCTGGGCGCGTCGACGAAAGAGGCGCAGGAGAATGTTGCCACAGCCGTGGCCGAGCAGATCGTGGATTATCTCATCGCCGGGACCGTGCGGAATGCGGTGAACGTGCCGTCGGTGCCCGCGGACCAGCTGCCGAGCCTGTCGCCCTACATCCACCTTGCGGAGCGCATGGGCCTGTTTACGGCACAGATCACCGATGGCGGGCTCACGCAGGTGACCGTGGAGTACAGCGGCGATGTCTCGAACCTCAAGCTCGAGCCGGTAACCCTGGCGGCGCTCAAGGGCCTGCTGACGCCGACCCTGCAGGAGAACGTGAACTACGTGAACGCCCCCTTCCTCGCCAAGGACCGGGGCATCGAAGTGAAGGTCTCCCAGTCCAAGGACGTGACGGAGTATACCAGTCTCGTCATTCTCCGCGTCAAGTGCGGTGGGAAGGACACATCGGTCTATGGCACGCTGAACAGCAAGAAGGAGCCGCGCATCGTCCAGGTGAACAACTTCCCGATGGAGACGGTGCCCGAGGGAGACATGCTGGTGCTCATGAACAACGACAAGCCGGGCGTGATCGGCGGCATCGGGACGCTCATGGGCCAGAACGGTATCAACATCTCGCGCATGCAGTTCGGCCGCGAGACCGAGGGCGGCCGGGCCATGTCGGTGGTGAGCGTGGACAGCGTGATCCCCGACAAGGTGCTGGACGAGGTCCGGAAGCTGCCGAACGTGCTGAAGGTAAAGCAGGTCAGGATATAGAGACCGTAAGTCGTGAGGCGTAAGGGGAAAAGGCGCCAGGAACAAGGCAACAGTCAAAAGAAAAAGAACAAACAAGCAGAGGGGCGGCCCTGAGCCGCCCCTTAACGCTGTAAAGGAGCAATATGCCGGTGTTAGTGGTGGTGGGCGCCCAGTGGGGCGACGAAGGCAAGGGGAAGATCATCGACCTGCTGACCGAACGGGCCGACGTGGTGGCGCGGTACCAGGGCGGACACAACGCGGGCCATACGGTGGTGGTGGGGATGGACGAGTTCATCCTGCACCTGATCCCGTCAGGCATCCTGCACAAGGGCAAGAAATGCATCATCGGGAACGGCGTGGTCGTGGACCCGGCGGCGCTCCTGTCGGAGATGGACGGGCTGGTGAAGCGGGGGATCCGCTTCGAGCAGAACCTGCTCATCAGTCGGAACGCGCACCTCATCATGCCCTACCACAAGGCCCTCGACGTGGCCAGTGAGCGGCTCAAGGGGAACAAGAAGATCGGGACGACCGGCAGGGGCATCGGCCCCGCCTATGCCGACAAGATCAGCCGGAAGGGCATCCGCATGGCGGACCTGCTGGACCCGGAGGCCTTCCGGGAGAAGCTCAACACCGGCGTGGGCGAAGCGAACTTTCTCCTGGAGCGATTCTACAACGCGCCGCTGGTGCACCAGGACGAGGTGTTCGAGGAGTACATGAGGTACTCCCGCAGGCTCATGAAGTACATCACCGACACGACCCTCTATCTCAACGAGGCCATCGCGAAGAAGAAGAAGGTCCTGGCCGAAGGCGCCCAGGGCACGCACCTCGACGTGGACCACGGCACCTATCCCTTCGTGACGTCGTCGNNGGCATCGTGAAGGCCTACACCACCCGCGTGGGCAGCGGTCCCTTCCCGACCGAGCAGGAGAACGCCATGGGCGAGCTGCTCCGGGAGCGGGGCAGGGAGTACGGCGCCACCACCGGCAGGCCGCGGCGCTGCGGCTGGATGGACACGCTCATCATCCGGCATGCTGTCCGGGTCAACGGATTCACGAGCATCGCGCTCACGAAGCTGGACGTACTGGACTCGCTCGACGAGATCAAGATCTGCGTGGGGTACAAGCATAAGGGCAAGCTGTACGAGGAGATGCCGTCCGAGCTCGCGGTGCTCGAGCAGTGCACGCCCCAGTACATTTCGATGCCGGGATGGAAGCAGACCACCATCGGCATCAAGAAGTACGAGCAGCTGCCCAAGAAGGCCCGCGCCTACGTGGAGAAGGTCTGCAAGCTCTGCAGGGTTCAGCCATCGATTATTTCTACCGGTGCGCGCCGCGACGAGACCATCATCCTGGAGAGGCCGTTCCAGAAGAGTGCGAAGAAATAGCACTGTTCAAGGCTCAACGTTCAAAGTTTAAGGTAAAAGCATCACATCATCGAGGCGAGTGGCAGTTGTTCTGCCGGTTTGAACATTGAACCAAGAACATTGATTCGTTGTCATATTTATTGACAACGTCACCGCTTCTTTGTTAATATACGCGTCTCGCAGCGGTGCAGCGGGCCGGTAGCTCAGTTGGTAGAGC
>JAFNGD010000215.1:0-2380 GCA_017885365.1 Nitrospirota bacterium | reverse complement strand
GAATCCCCCTGGGGACGCCAATCAAGCTCAAAGAGCTGCCGATATTCGGCAGCTCTTTTTCGTTATGGCGCCCCGGCACATGTCGGGCCATCGCCTCGTCACGGCGTATCGGAGGTGTAAGCGCTCAAATGAAAAAGCTTCGCGCTTCGTCGTTCAAGGTGAAAAAAATATGAGGTATGCCGGTTGCTCCGGCATATACGATCGAATCCTGCGGTGAGCTTGTCGAACCTGCCCCCTGGGGACGACAATCAAATCGAGGAGTTACCGGTATCCGGTAGCTCCTTTTCTTTTTTCCATCTTTTACTTTGGCTTGGCAGTTTCCTCCTTCCGTCTTGATTAACATCCGGATTAATGCTATTCTCATCTAGATTCAGAGCGTTGATTCCCCGCTTTTGATCAAGAAAGGACTTCCCCGAACGTGGCTCGAGAGGTCAGGACCCTTCTCATCGTGGATAACAGTGCGTCTTCGCTGTTCTACTGGGGCATGCTGCTGAAGCGGCTCGACTACAAGGTCGTGAGCAAGCGGAACGCCGAAGATGCCCTGAAGGCGATCGCGGACTCGCGGCCGACGATCGTGCTGACCGATGTCGCCCTTCCCGGCATGGACGGCGTTGCCCTGCTGAAGGCGATCAAGGCGGATCCGGGATCCCGGGACATCCCGGTGGTCATGTTCGCCTCCACGGACGACGCGGCAACGAAGGATGCCTGCTCGCGCCTGGGGTGCGCTGCCTGGTTCCCGAAGGACGTTGAGCCCGATGACCTGTACCGGAAGCTTCAGTCCCTCGTCGAGGCGACGCCGCGGCAGCACATCCGGCTGAACACTTCGGTGCAGGTGATCGTGGGGGACGGCACGTCCGTCGGCGGGTCATTGCGGACCGAATACGCCTCGGCCATATCCGAGGGCGGCCTCTATGTGCGGACCCGGTATCCCCAGCCGCAGAACGCGCTTACGCCGGTCCGGATCCTGCTGAACGGGGGCGAGGTAAGGGCAAAGGCCGTGGTCCTCTACAGCTATACAAAGAACGAAGGCCCCTATAAGGAGCCGGGCATGGGCATCAAGTTCACGGAGATCTCGGACCGGGACCGGCGCCTCATCCGGCAGTTCATCAAGGAACAGCTCACCCGGGACATCGCGCACTGATCCCCGGCAGGTCCCGTGCCGTCCTCCTGCTTGCAATTTCTCACCACGCTCTCTATAATGACAGCCTGGCGCGTTGATCGCGCCGCGGGTGGACGCATGTTCCTTATCGATATCCTGAAAAAGAGCTGGATGATCGCGGTCGAGACCTTCTCCTCTTTCCGGAGGAACAACGGCCTCGGCGCGGCCTCGTCCCTGGCCTTTTCGGCCATGCTCGCCATCATCCCGGCGCTCTTTCTCCTGACCGCCCTGCTCGGCGTGGCGATCGGGTCGTCCCAGGAAGCCTTCCAAACGGTTCAGGAGCTGGCGACAAAGGTCATCCCGAGATACAGTCAGGAGATCATGAAGGAAGTGAGCTACATCGCAACCCACAAGCGGACCTTCGGCGCGCTGAACCTCCTGTTTTTCCTCTTCGCCGTGACCCCCCTGGTCTCAGACCTGCGGAGCGCTATGGGTACGGTCTTCCGGAGCCGCGGCGGCAGGCCGTACCTGCTCGAGAAGCTCATCGATCTGGCGCTCACCGTCGTGTTCCTGCTCGGCATCACGGCCATCGCTGTGGCCGGCGTCGCGCTCTCGGTCGCCGAGAAGTGGCTCCATGTCCCGGAACTGCCTCCCTACCTGGGCGGCTTCGTACAGTACCTGTTCATTGCGGCGGCGTTCTTCCTGCTCTACCTGGCCTTCTCCCGCGGGCACCGGCCGGCGACCCTTGCCGCCGGCGCACTCGCGGGCGCGGGGCTGTGGTATCTCATGGGCCCGCTCTTCTACCGCTTCCTGGCGTTCAATCCGGGCTACGGCCTCGCCTTCGGGTCCTTCAAGTCGCTCTTTGTGGTCATCATCTGGATCTATTATTCCCTCGTCGTCCTCCTGCTCGGCGCGGAGATCGCCGCGAGCATCGAGCGGCGCGAGACGGTCTTTCTGAAGCGGCTGATGGCGGGGAAGAAGGACCTCCCGGAAACGGTGGCGGAGCGGTTCATTGTGCGGTACGGTCCCGGCGAAACGATCTTTGTCGAGGGCGATCCCGGAGACCAGATGTTCTCCGTCCTCAAAGGGAGCATCTCGGTCCGGAAGGGGGACCGGCAGCTCGTGGAGGTGCGGGCCGGCCAGTACTTCGGCGTGGTCTCGTTCCTGCTCGGCACGCCGCGGATCGCCGCGGCCGTGGCGATAGACGAGGTGGAACTGATCCTGATCACCCGGCAAAACCTCGCTGATCTCATGAGCGAATCGCCGGAGATCATCCTTGCC
>JAFNGD010000214.1 GCA_017885365.1 Nitrospirota bacterium | reverse complement strand
TTCAACGTCAAGGGCGGCAGGTGCGAGGCCTGTGAGGGCGACGGCCTCATCAAGATCGAGATGCACTTCCTGCCCGACGTGTACGTGACCTGCGACGTGTGCCATGGCTCCCGCTACAACCGCGAGACGCTGGACATCAAGTATAAAGGAAAGAGCATCGCCGAGGTCCTGGCCATGACCGTGGAGCAGGCCTTCGAATTCTTCCAGAACATCCCGCCGGTCAGGACCAAGCTCCAGACGCTGCTCGACGTAGGCCTGGGCTACATCACCCTGGGCCAGTCCGCAACCACCTTGTCGGGCGGCGAATCCCAGCGCGTAAAGCTCTCGAAGGAGCTTTCGCGGCGGGCAACGGGCAGGACGCTCTATATCCTCGACGAGCCCACGACCGGGCTCCACTTCGCCGACACCCAGCGGCTGCTCGACATGCTCGCCCGGCTCGTGGACACCGGCAACACGGTCGTGGTGATCGANNCCCGAGGGCGGCGACCGCGGCGGCGAGATCGTGGCCCAGGGGACGCCCGAGGAGATCGCGAAGGTAAAGAGCTCGTACACGGGGCAGTTCTTACAAAAGATACTGCCCAAGCACCAATTGACAAGCACTAAATAACAAATATATCCCAAGCACCAATACTCAATATATAATGAAACGGCTTTCGTTTTGTCTCATTGGTGCTTGGCGTTTATTTGGGATTTGATAATTGGAATTCGTTCATTATGATTACGAAGGGGGTCTCATGAACCGCACCGCAGTGTCAATCGTCGTCATCACCCTCGCTCTTCTGACAAGCGCCTGCGGCAAGGTCGCGCTCGGGCCGGTCGGCCTCCAGGGTGAGAACGTCCTTGCCGCGGTCCGGGATCTGACCAAGGCCTATGAGCGGCGCGATCTCGACGCCTTCATGGAGAAGGTCTCAACCGCCTATCCTGACCGGGAGGCCTTCCGGACCTCGGTGGAAAAGGTCTTTGCCACCTACCAGACCATAAGCTTCAAGCTGCACTACACCAAGATGCTCGTCGTGATCCAGGAAAAGGGGAACATCAAAGCCACGTTAACGTGGGAAGGGGAATGGAAGACCGCGGGAGGCAAGATCGTGAAGGACGGCGCCCGGGTGACGCTCGTTCTCGACCCTGGCGTGTACAGGCTTCTCGGCATTGAGGGCAAGAACCTGTATCTGCCGTCGGAGAGCCCGATGCCGGTGAGGGAGTAGAAAGACCGGTAGGGGCAACCCTGTGTGGTTGCCCTGACACGGGCGGCCACGCAGGGCCGCCCCTACAACAGCAGAGGCATTCCGCAATCGTTATGGATTACACCACCGAACATATCACGACCGACTTCCTTATCATCGGCGGCGGCGTCGCGGGCCTCCGGGCCGCGGTGGAGCTGGCACGGGACGGAGATGTCCTCGTGGTCACCAAGGACGCGCCCTCGGAGAGCAGCAGCGAATATGCCCAGGGCGGAGTGGCCGTGGCCCTTTCCGACGAGGACGAGATCTCGATCCACTTCGACGACACCATCAAGGCGGGCGACGGACTCTGCATCCGGAAGTCCGTCGGCACCCTGGTCGAGGAAGGGCCCATGCGCATCCGCGAGCTCATCGGCTGGGGCGCGGAGTTCGATAAAGAGGGCACGAAGCTCGCTTTCACCCAGGAAGCGGCGCACTCCAAGCGGAGGATCCTCCATGCCCAGGGGGACTCCACGGGACATGAGATCATGCGTGTCCTCATCGACAAGGTCCGGTCAATGCGCAGGGCGACCAAGATCGATTTCGCCTTCACGAAAGACCTTATCATCGAACAGGGTGCATGCACCGGGGCGGTGATCATCCAGCAGAAGCAGCAGAAGGTCCTCTTCATCCACGCCCGAGCTGTGATGCTCGCCACCGGCGGCGCCGGCAGGCTCTTCGAGCGGACCACCAATCCAACCGTCGCCACCGGCGACGGTATGGCCATGGCCTGGCGCGCAGGCGCGGAGCTCATGGACCTCGAGTTCATCCAGTTCCACCCGACGGCGCTGTTCCGGCCCGGCGCCCCCCAGTTCCTGCTGTCCGAGGCCATGCGCGGCGAAGGCGGCATGCTCAGGAACATCCACGGGCTCCGCTTCATGGACGATTACCACCCGGCCCGGGAGCTCGCGCCGCGGGACGTGGTCACCCGCGCCATCCACGCCGAGATGCTGTCCACCGGCGCCGACTACGTCTATCTGGACATGACCCATTTGAGTGCTGAGTATGTTCAGAAGCGCTTCCCGCGCATTTACAGCACCTGCAGGACCTATGGCATCGACATCACCAGTGCACCTATCCCCGTCTCCCCTGCCGCGCACTACATCATGGGCGGCGTCAAGACGGACCTCTGGGGTGCCACCACGGTCCCCGGCCTCTTCGCGGCCGGCGAGACGGCCTGCACCGGCGTCCATGGCGCGAACCGCCTGGCGAGCAATTCCCTTCTCGAGGGGCTGGTCTTCGGTGAGCGCGCGGGCATCGGCATAGCACGATACGCGGCAAAACAGCGAAGAAGGCCCTTGGCCGCTGCGAGAATAAGAACGGCAACGGGTCAGAAGCGCGAAGGCGTGTTCACCGCATCCGACATCGATCATGTGAGGACGTCGTTGAAAAAGCTGATGTGGGAGAACGTGGGCATCGTGCGGGACCGTAAGGGCCTGGCCGCGGCAATGAAGAAGCTCCGGGAATGGGACCGCATGATCAAGAACCCGCCCCGGGACCGGGACGTCCTCGAGCTCAAGAACATGATAACGACGTCGATGCTGGTCACCCGCTCGGCCCTTCTGCGCGAGGGAAGCGTAGGAGCCCATTACCGGAGCGATTTTCCCGCCAAGGGTAAGGACTGGCGGAAGCGGATCGTGATGGTGAAGGATTGATCCTGTCCGTGGCCCGCGGGAGAACGTGCGGCCTTCCCGACTGCCCCATGACCTGCATCATGGTCCTCGCCGCGCCGAACCGGTATGATGGGGCAGCCTGAGCAGAAACACCACGACCGCTGATCATGACCTTCTCCTTCCCATGCCACCGGCTCCTCTCCGGAGCCCTTCACGCAGCGCTTTGCATGGCGCTGCTGACCGCGATCGCGGCATGCGGACCAACGCACACCCTATCGCTGACGAAAGCCGCCGCACCTTACCGCCCCGTACGCATCGCCGACCGTGTCCCTTCCCGGCCCGGCGCAATGGCCTGGTCTCCGGACGGCAAACAG
>JAFNGD010000213.1 GCA_017885365.1 Nitrospirota bacterium | reverse complement strand
CAGGGACAAGGACGGCAACCCGAACGTCCCGTACAGCTTCAGCTTCAGCACACCGTCATCGTAACAACCCGACCAGCAATGCGGCTCAAGGTCACGGTGACCAAACGGTCACCGTGACCCGCTGGTACTGCCAATCACGTTCTACCTCCTCCGCTCAGGTCGCCCGCCTCATTAGTGATCGTTTTCGTCTCAGTCTGGAGGCAGGACGAGCTCCCGGGGAACACGCCGCGTTCGGTCTGCCCTTTCCAGAATACGATGAATGCGTGTCCATGCTGGACGAGGCGGTGGAGGTGATTCGACGGCTGTGGAGTAGCGCCTCGGTTTCCTTTACCCGCCGTTGGTATCGTTTAGAGCAAGCCCAGGTGCAACCGGCCCCCGAGCGCCGGTGGATCGGCCGTAGGCGGCCCGGCAAGCGGTACTCGAGGCGGGACCATTGCCATCAGCGACATGGCAACTAATGTCGTCGGGAGTAATGCGTCCTCCTACTACGTCGCGATCTATCTGTCCGCTGACAGCGTGATCATCAACGGCAACATCTATCTCGGAAGACGGTATGTGGGCGGCCTGGCCGCGGGTGTATCGAACGCTGCGGCTTCCGTGGTGGGCATACCCACGATCGTCGGCTATGACGATGAAGGGTACGGAATCGGATTGGCGCCGGGCACGTACTATATCGAGGCGCTCGCGACTCAGCCTACGCTGTCCTCGAGTCCGAGACGAACAATGCCCTGGCGGGGAACCAGATCACGGTGAACGGCCAATAAGTTTTCATTGCATTGATAACGTTCTCCGGACTCTGGAGATGTTTTGAATCCAACTGTCGTAGAATCTCAGTGGAATTCTGCTCCAAACAACAGAACATACAGAATGCGAAAACTCTTTAAAAAGTCAAATCATATCAATGGGTTAGCCNNCGTTTGACAAATGCATAGGTCTTCGTCGTTCGATGAAGGGATAAGTTTAATGTGCCGTTCTGGCCTCGCTTTATAACAAAGCAGGTCATCTCCGTCACTGAGATGCAAACAACGTCACGACATAAATACAATGAAAAGGGGGGCCGGTCATTAGACCGGTCCCCTTTCTTTTTTTTGCTGATGATAGGGAGGATCAGGGCTTATCAGCGATCTTCCTGAACGCAGCCATGATGTCGATGGGGAGGGGGAAGACGATGGTGGTGTTCTTCTCGGTCCCGATCTCGGTAAGGGTCTGGAGATAGCGGAGCTGGAGCGCGACGGGGTCCTTGCTGATGATCGCCGCGGCCTCGCCCAGCTTGGTGGCTGCCTGGAGCTCGCCCTCGGCATGGATGATCTTAGCCCGCCGTTCCCGCTCTGCCTGGGCCTGGATGGCGATGGCCCGCTGCATCTCGGCGGGGAGGTCCACGTTCTTCACTTCCACCGCCGTCACCTTGACGCCCCAGGGCTCGGTCTGCTCATCGATGACCTTCTGGAGCTCGGCGTTGATCGACTCCCGGTTCGAGAGCAGGTCGTCCAGCATGTTCTGGCCGAGGATGCTCCGGAGCGTCGTCTGGGAGATGAGCGACGTGGCATAGTAGAAGTCCTCGACCTCGATGATCGCCTTGCGCGGATCGATGACCCGGAAGTAGACCACGGCGTTTACCTTCACGCTCACGTTGTCCTTGGTGATCACGTCCTGTGACGGTACATCCATGGTAACGGTCCGGAGTCCCACGCGTACCATCTTCTGGATGCCGGGCAGGAGGATGATGAGACCCGGGCCTTTGACCCCGCCCTCATCGGGTACTCTCCCGAGGGTGAAGATGACGCCTCGTTCGTACTGCTTCAGGATCTTGAGCGTGTTGAACAGGAACCACGCCACGATGAAGATGAAGATCATAAAACCGAGCCCATATGCCTGGTAGCCCATGTGCTGCCTCCTTAAATTAGTTTGCCACGGATGAATATGAATCGTTACGGATAAGGAACAAGGTGATGATGAATCACGATACCTTGTCTCTTTTCTTATCCGGGTAAATCCATGTACCCGCGGCTAAACAACTTTCTTGACCTCGAGTCTCAGTCCATTCACTGCGACGACCTTAACCTTTTCTCCTTTGTTTATACGCTCATCGCTCCGTGCGTTCCAGTACTCACCCCGCAGGAACACTTGTCCGTCCTCACCGATATCGGTCTTTGCCTCGGCATGCATGCCGATAAGTCCTTCCTTGCCGGTGTCGACTCTCCCCCGGTGGGCTCGCAACGCCACGGTTACGGTCACGATGAACAGGAGTGCCGAGGCCGCCACCACGGGGAGAATGACCGCCCAGGAGATCCGGAGCGACGGATCCGGGGAGTCGATCAGCATCAGGGAGCCGAACAGCATGGCGACGGCGCCGCCCACGCCCAGGATGCCGTGGCTCGTGATAAAGGCCTCGGCGATGAAGAGCCCGATGGCGAGAATGATGAGCATGAGCCCCGCATAATTGATCGGCAGGGTCTGGAGGGCGTAGAAGGCGAGGATGAGGAAGATGGCGCCCGCCACGCCGGGCAGGATGGCGCCGGGATTCGAGAGCTCAAAGTAGAGCCCGTAAAAGCCCAGGATCATGAGGATGTAGGCGATGTTCGGATTGCTGATGATGCCCAGGAGCTTGTACCGGAACCCCATGGCGCGTTCCTTGACCACGGCATCGGCGGTGTTGAGGGTCTTCTTGCCCAGGGCAACCTCCACGGTCCGGCCGTGGATCTTCTTCAGCAGCACGGCGATGTCCGGGGCGATCAGGTCGATCACACCGAGCTTCAGCGCTTCGGTCTCAGTGGCGGAGATGCTCTTCCGCACTGCGTCCTCCGCCCATGCCGCGTTCCTGCCCCGTTTTTCCGCGATGCCCCGGATCATGGCAGCGAGGTCATTGGTGATCTTCTTGGCCATGGTCTCGTCCATTTTCCCTTCCATCTGGACCGGAGAGGCCGACCCTATGCGGGTGTTCGGCGCCATGGCCGCGATGTTCGCGGTCAGGGTGATGAACACCCCGGCTGACGCCGCCCGCGAACCATCAGGGGCCACATAGACCACCGTCGGCACCTCCGAGGCGAGCATCTTCTTGATGATCTCCCGGGTTGACTCCACGAGACCGCCGGGCGTGTCCATCTCGATGATAAGTGCTTCCGCATTTTGCTTCGCGGCCTTATCAATGGACTTAATGATGAATTCGGCGATCATGGGAGTGATGGGATCGTCGATCTTGATCAGCATCACCGTATGCACAAGCGGGGCTGGCGCTGTGGCGGTGGGAGAGGAAGTTTCCGTTTTCGGCGGATCTGCGGACAGGGCAAGACCGGCCAGCCCGGAGAGGACCAGGAATCCGGAGAGGACCAGGAATAAGGAAATGGAAACCATCATTCGTGCAAAGATATTTCTCATTGACCGTACATTCTCCTGTGGGATGAACTGGCGAGATCGCGCAGGCGTGATGAAAAAAGTATAACCGCATTGGCCGCCGCTGTCAAGAATGCCTTGACTTGACAGGGGATTTTCTGTAGCATCGGAACACGTCAACGGGGACCGATTTCACGAACAGATCTCGGGACCATCATTCGGGTAATTCGTGTTCAACGATATTTTCTCCTGCTTTGTCGTGTTGGATCACTATGCGAATAACGGGAGGCACTGGTCGGGGGCGAACATTGAAGGTACCGGCGGGGTCGAAGGTCAGACCCACGTCGGACAAGGTGAAGCAGGCCNNTTGAGGCCCTGAGCCGGGGCGCAGAGCGCGTGGTCTTTGTGGACGGCTCCCGGGAGTCGCTGGATATCGTCAAAAAGAACATTGACCAGACGGGGTTCAGCGAGCGTGCCGAGGCTGTGCTGTCCAAAGTCGAGCCCTTTCTCAAGAAGCGCTCCGGTCCCTACGACATCGTGTTCCTCGATCCACCGTATACCATGGAGATGCTGCCGCTGCT
>JAFNGD010000212.1 GCA_017885365.1 Nitrospirota bacterium | reverse complement strand
GGCCGAACTTCACGGTCTCGAGCGGAAGTCCCGTGGCAAGCGCCGCAGCGGCCGCTGCCAGGGCGTTGTACACGTTGTGCCTCCCCACGGTCCGCAGCCGGACCAGGACCGACCGACCGTCGGCGCGGAGCGTAAGGTCCGTCAGGTCCCGCCCCTGGCCGATGTCCCTCGCCTGAACGTCGGCTTGTTGGTCGATGCCGAAGGAGAGGACGCGGCCGGAATACTTGCTCCGGAGCGTGGTGAAATACCGATCGTCGATGTTCAGCACCGCGGTGCCGTCGGACCGCATCATCTGCAGCAGTTCACCCTTCGCCTGGGCGACCGTGTCCGTGCTGCCGAGGAACTGGAGGTGCGCCGGCCCGATGTTCGTGATCACGCCCACCGATGGTATGGCGAGCCGCGTCAGCGTCTCGATCTCGCCGAGACCGCTCATGCCCATTTCGATGATGGCGGCCTTGTGCCGCGCGTCCAGTTTCAGGAGCGTGAGCGGCACGCCGATGTGGTTGTTCAGGTTCCCCTCGTTCTTGAGGACCGGCCCGTTCTGGAGCAGGATGGAAGCGAGCATCTCCTTGGTCGTGGTCTTGCCGTTCGATCCCGTGACGGCGATGAGGGGCACGAGGAACTTCTTCCGGTGCATCAGGGACATCTCCTGGAGAGAGACAAGCGTGTCCTCAACGGGAATGACGTTCTTGAGGCCGCTGATGTCGGCGTATTTCGCCTCCAGGGCGCTCCGGTCCACGATCGCCCCCCAGGCGCCCTTCCGGATCGCGTCGGGAACGAAGTCGTGTCCGTCATACCGCTCACCCCGGATGGCGATGAAGAGCTCGCCTTCCTTGACCGTCCGGGAGTCTATGGATATCCCCTTGATCTCCATCTGCTGAAGCCTTCCCTGAAGCTGCTCGAGCGTTTTTTTATCCTGATCGTTCATGGACCCGTGCACACGCGAACGTCATGTTTTCGTCGCACCCCGCACTCCGGTCTTCGCGGAGTGTTTTGCTATCGCCATCCGCGCCTGCTCCCGGTCGTCGAAATGGTGTTTCGCGATGCCGACGATCTGATAATCCTCGTGGCCCTTCCCGGCAAGCACGACGATGTCGCCAAGCGCCGCGAGGGAGACCGCGGTGTCTATGGCCTCCGCGCGGTCGGGAATAACCAGGTAGGGCGTCGGCCCGCCCTGCGCCGCGAACGTCTCGGGACCCGATACCTTGTGCCCGCTGTCCATGCCCCGCTCGATCTCGGCGATGATGGCGAGCGGATCCTCGGTCCTCGGGTTGTCCGACGTCACGATGACGATGTCGCTGCCGGCAAGCGCAGCGGCACCCATTCGCGGCCGCTTGGCGCGGTCCCGATCGCCGCCGCACCCGAATACCGTGATCACCCGCTTCGCCGCGACCTCGCGCACCGCCTCCAGGAGCCGAATGAGGGCGTCCTCGGTGTGGGCGTAGTCGACGAATACCCCGAAGGGTTGCCCTGCATCCACCTGCTCCATGCGGCCAGGGACGGCCTTCATGGTGCTGATTCCCGCGGCAACGGCGTCGCGGGGGAATCCCAGCGCAAGCCCCATGCCGATCGCCGTCAGGATATTGTAGATGTTGTGCCTCCCCACGAGCGGCGATTCGATGTTGATGGCGCCTGCCGGTGTGGACGCGGCAAAGGCCAGACCGCCCAGCCCGTGGTCGACGGGGCTGGCGGGCCTTATGTCGGCCTGTTGCGAAAGCCCGAAGGTGACGACCCGCGCGCGGGTATTCGCGATGATGTCGCCGGCCCGCGCATCGTCCTTGTTCACGATCGCTGCGGCGTCGGGCGCGAGCCCGGAGAACAGCAGGAGTTTGGCCTGGAAGTAGGCCTCCATGGTCTCATGAAAATCCAGGTGGTCCTGCGTCAGGTTCGTGAACGCCGCAGCCCGGAACTCGCAGCCGTCGGTCCTTCCCAGAGCGAGTGCATGGGACGAGACCTCCATAACGCAATAGTTCACGCCGCGCCCGGCCATCTCGGCCAGCAGCCGCTGCAGGTCCAGCGATTCCGGCGTGGTGTTCGGCGCCGGGTAGACCGTATTGCCGATGCGGTAGTCGATGGTGCCGATCAGCCCTGCGGTGTGGCCGGCGGCCTCAATGATCGAACGTACGAGATAGCTCGTCGTGGTCTTGCCGTTCGTCCCGGTGATGCCGGCGAGGGCAAGGCGGCGCGAGGGATACTCGTAGAACCGCGCCGCAAGACGCGCCAGCGCCCTGCGGGAATCCGGCACGCGGACGACCGGCGTTCCGTCCGGAACGTCGATCCGTGCCTGTTCCTCTGCCACGACGGCTGCGGCCCCCTGCCGGACGGCCTGCGAAATAAACTGATGGCCGTCCGAGTGAAATCCTCGCACGGCCACAAAGACTGCACCGGGTGACGCCTTCCGTGAATCCTGTACAAGGTTGGTCACCTCACGCTGGCGCCACGGCTCCGGAAGCTCGACGGCCCCGTCCAGCGCGGAAACCAGCTCGCCCAGCCTCATTGCGACACCAGGAGCATCCTGCCCCCCAGATCGTCCGGCCGCACCTGCAGGTAGGTCAGGCTCTGCTCCGCCACGGCCCTGAAGACCGGAGCCGCGATGCTGCCTCCCCAGGCGACGCCCACCGGGCTGTCGACCATCACCACGATGACCAGCTTCGGCGCCCCCGCCGGCGCGAAGCCGACGAAGGAGCTCACATAATCCTCTTTCGAATAGTGGCCCGTGCGCTGGTCGATCTTCTGCGCCGTACCCGTCTTGCCTGCCGCGCTGTAGCCCGCGGGCTTTGCCTTCTGTCCGGTCCCGGACTCAACCGCCTTCTGCAGGATCTGCCGGACCGTCCTGCTCGTCTCCTCGGACACCGCACGGCCGACCACAACGGGACCGAAGGTCGTCCGTTCTTTTCCCGTCAGGTCCTTCGGGTCCCTGATCTCGTACACGAGATAGGGCTTCATGAGGGTGCCCCCGTTGGCGATGGCGCTATAGGCCGCGGCCATCTGGATGGGCGTGACGCCGATCTCCTGGCCGATGGATATGGAGCCGAGCGAAACGCCGGACCACAGGCGGTGGTCCTTGACCAGCCCGGCGATCTCGCCGGGAAGGTCCACGCCGGTCTTCCTGCCGAACCCGAAAGCGGAAAGGTACTTCGCGAAGCGGGCCTTGCCGAGCCGCAGGGCGACCTTGATGGTCCCCACATTGCTCGACTCGGCGATGACGTCGGTGAAGGTGAGCACGCCATTCTTGTGCGCGTCCTTGATCACCCGGTCGGCCACCTGGATGCTTCCGGCGCTGCAGTCGATCCGCTCCTGGGGATGGACCACTTTCTCCTCGATGGCCGCCGACGCCGTCACCACCTTGAAGATGGAGCCCGGCTCGAACGCATCGGTCACCGCCCGGTTCCGCCACTCCTCGGGCCGGTACTGCTTCGGCTCGTTGGGGTTGAACGCGCCCCGCCCGCGCAGGGTGGAGCGGACGGAGAGCGCCAGGACCTCTCCCGTCTGCGGGTTCATGACGATGCAGACCCCGCCGCGGGCCTTCGATTCGGCAAGGCCCTTGTCAAGCTCCTTCTCGGCGATGTGCTGGATGACCTCGTCGAGCGTGAGGGTGATGTCCTTGCCCGCCTGGGGCTGCCTGAACTGGAATCCATGGCCGCCGGGGAACACGGTCCGGCCTCGGGCGTCCTTCTCCGCAAGCACCAGGCCGTCCACGCCCCGGAGCATGGAGTCATACCACAGTTCGACGCCCTCGATGCCCTTGTTGTCCACGTCGGTGAAGCCGAGGACGGTGCCTGCCAGGGTCTTCTTGGGATAGAACCGGCGGGACTCCGTCTGGAGGCCGATGGCCGAGCGGTCGAGGTCCCGCACCTGGTCGGCCCGTGCCGGATCCACCTTGCGGCTGAGCCAGACGAAGCGGCGGTCGCTGGCGAGCCGCCTCTCGAGCTCGGCCGGGTTCTCGTGCAGGATGCGGGCGAGCTCACGCGCGACAGGCCGGGGATTCCCGACCTCCGTCGGCACGCCGTACACGGAATCCACATCCAGGCTCACCGCGAGCTCACGCCCCTTGCGGTCGACGATTGTTCCCCGCTTGGGCTCCAGTTTCACGAGACGCTCCTGCTGCCGCTCGGCGCGGCGCGACAGCTCCCCGCGCTCGAATATCTGCAAGTGGACGAGCCGGAGCCCGACGGCCGCGAATCCCGCGCCCATCAACAGGAGAATGAACAGTATGCGACCTCGTTTTTCCATCATACCCTGCCAGCCCCGGCGGCATTGCCCCCGGTGAATATCCCTACTTCGCGGAAGACTGCAGCTCGCTTCCCGCAGCGTCGGCCTTCTTCCGCTTTACGACCACAATATTCTCTTTTAACGGCCGGACCATGCCAAGCCGGTTGACGGCGATCTCCTCGATCCGTCCCGGCGCCGAGAGGCTCGAGGCCTCGATCTGGAGCGAGCGNNACCTTGCCGCCCACGTACAGCATCAGGACCAGCACGACGAAGCCGGAAAGCAGCACCAGCCGCAGGTTGCTGCTCCTGGCCTGGTGGAACGGGAAGGACCCGATATTTCCTGCTCGCGTGTTCATAGAGATAATTTCTCCGCGGCCCGGAGCTTCGCACTTCGGGCCGCCGGGTTTGCCGCGGTCTCGTCCTCGGATGCCATCACCGGCCGCTTCGTCAGGACCTTCAGGTCCGGCTTCTTCCCGCACCGGCACACCGGAAGTCGCGGAGGACAGATGCAGCCCTTGGCATGTGCCGCGAAGGCCTGCTTCACGATCCGGTCCTCGAGCGAGTGGAACGAGATGACCGCCACGCGGCCGCCGGGCTTGAGCAGGCTGACCGCATGCTCCAGCCCTTCGCGCAGGGCGCCCAACTCGTCATTCACGGCTATCCGCAATGCCTGGAAGGTCAGCGTGGCGGGATGGGTCCGCCGGGGAGGGTACGGTGGGAACACGGTGGAAACTATCT
Source organism: Nitrospirota bacterium (assembly GCA_017885365.1). Next base: position 9,090 of record JAFNGD010000212.1, on the reverse strand, counting down.
GCGCGAGTTGTGTGGTACTGGTGATCGGCTCCCGGTCCCTTGCCCGTTCAATGGCCTTCGCTATGGCATACGCCCTGGTATCTTCGCCGTACTCGCGGATGATGCGAGTAAGATCGTGCCGGGACAGGGTGTTCACCAGGTCCGCGGCCGTGGTGGAAAGACCCGCATCCATCCGCATGTCCAGGGGCCCCTCCGTCAGGAAGCTGAAACCGCGCTCCGGGCTCCTGAGATGGAACCAGGAAAGCCCCAGGTCCAGTAGGACACCGTCAACACGCTCGATCTTGAGCTCGGCGAGGACCTTCTCCAGGTCCCGGAAATTCGCCTGGCAGATGATTGCCCGCCCGCCGTACCCTGCAAGCCGGTCCCGGCTCCGGGCCACGGCGTCCTTGTCCTGGTCCAGACCGACCAGAACGCCGTCGGGCGCCGAGCGCTTCAGGACCTCTTCCGCATGGCCGCCTCCGCCGAGCGTGCCGTCAACATACACGCTGCCCGGCCGGGGAGCGAGCAGGTCCACCGCCTCGCGGAGCAGGACGGTGGTGTGTTCCGATTGCGGATTGCGGAATTCGGATTGCGGATTGACTTCCATGCTACGGCCTCTGCCTGCAAATCCGCAATCCGCAATCTTCAATCCGATATGCCATATTACAGCCCCAGCGGGAGGTTCGTCGCCACGTCCTTCAGGGCGACTCCGTAGCTCTTCGCCGCCTGGCCCACGGTATCGAACACCGGGAACGCATCGAGGACGCCGGTGGTCTTGAAGATGTTCTTGATATAATCGGAAAGGGCGGCAAGCCGGATGTCGCCGCCGAAGGACTGGAGCCTCCGCTTCTCTTCCACCAGGGAGGGAAGGGTGGCGAAGTTGACGTGTTCAACGGCCTCAAAGTTCAGGATCAGGCCGTACATCTCTCCTTTGATCAGCTGGCCGACAATGCGGCTGATCTCGGCCATCTTGACCGCGTCGACCTCGCCTTCGAGATTCATCTGATATATCTTGATCTTTCCCTCCATCGCTTACAGGCCCAGCGTGGACAGCACCTCTCCGATCTTATCACCGTTCTGGGGACGCCTCGCTTCCCAGGCCGCCCTGTCCCAGATCTCCATCTTGTTGATGATCCCCACAACCATCACGCCCTTGCTGATGCCTGCGCGCTCGCGGAGCGCCGGCGGGATGAGGATGCGGCCCTGCTTGTCGAGTTCACACTCCGTGGCGTTCGAGAACACGAACCGCGTGAAGTCCTTCACTTCCTTCTGCGACTGGGGAAGGGACTTGATCTTCTCCTCGACGCGCTCCCATTCCTCGAGGGGGTAGGCCATGATGCATTTGTCGAAGTCCATGGTGAGCACGAGCTTGCCTTCATATCGCTCCGCAAGGATTTCGCGGAAGCGCGAGGGGACGCTCACTCTTCCTTTGGAATCGACGCTATGTTCAAAGCTGCCGCGGAACATTCAGCGCACCTTCTCCACCCTTCCCCACTTTATACCACTATTGCGCAAAGTATATCTATCCACAGGTCTTCTGTCAAGAAAATTATTTATATTTTGAGAAGTTACGAGGTGGGACAGCTTTTTCAACCGTTGCCAATTTTATTCGTGACAAGGTGACTGAAAATGGGTAGAATTGCCGACAGGTGAAAGAAGAAAGAGGTAAGAGGACAGATAAAAAACAGTCACTTTCGCTTTTTTCTTACTTCTTACTTTTTACTTCTTAATTCTCACTTCTGAACCTATCATGCCCGATCATTTCATCTCATCGGACGAAGAGCACATCAAGCGGGAGAAAGCGCGCGCACGGGAGCTCCGAAATTCCCAGTGGTGGAAGCGGAAGCGCTCAAGCGGTACCTGCTACTATTGCGGCGGCAAGTTCAAGGCTGATGAGCTCACCATGGACCACCTCATCCCGATCACGCGCGGAGGGAAGTCCGTCGCGGGCAACGTGGTCCCCGCCTGCAAGGACTGCAACACCAAGAAAAAATATCTGCTGCCCACAGAATGGGAGGAGTACCTGGCGAATCTGAAAAAAGAGGAATAAAAAAGCAGAGATCACTGATCTCCGCTTCTCTGTTTTAGTTCTTTTCTCCGCGTGGTTCGACTTTGCTCACCACCATGAGCGTGTCGAATGGTCTCCGCGTCCCCCTGTCCCGTTCACGCCTCTTCCTTCATCCAGTCAACCCTCACCAGCTTGTTGTCGTGGGACCAATGGTACTTCACATCGCCGTGGAACGCCTTCTTGATGGCCCGGCCGAGTCGCTGTGCAAGTTTCTCGTTCGTCGTCGTGACGATAACGCTCCCATGGCCGTTCTCCTTGATGGCCATTACCCGCTCCANNATGCCGCCCGGGAAGTTGTCCCGGATCTTGAGGCACGCAGGGCAGACCACCTTCATCATCACCGTTCCGGCCTTGATGATCTCGGGACCCACATACCAGCGCTTGTTCCGGTACACAGCCTGGCAGCCCTCGCAGACCGCGGCGCCCTGTCCGCCCTTCGTAATGTACGTATCAGTGATCACGATCTTTTTCTTATAGCTGGTGCTGTACTTCTTGCCTTTTCCTGCGGGTGCTTTCATAGCTGGCCTCCTTACTGCTCACGATGCTGACGGTGACCGTTTATCTCACCTTACGATGGATCTCAGTGAACTGCTTCTTGAACTCCGGCAGGTTCCGCGTCAAGAACAGCTTCAGCGCCTTGAGCTCCCTCACGATGTCGCGCTGGCCTTCTTCAAGATCGAGGTCCCGCTTTTTGAAGGAGTCACCGAGGTTTGCGACAGCCTTTTCCAGGATCCTGACACGTTCCAAAGCATCATCCGTTATCTTCGGCATGGCGGCTCCCTCCCTTCAGCGATTAAGCTTCTGCCCGAGCTTCTGCTCGACCGACTCCAGCTTGGTGTCGAGACGTTCGCCCTTGCCCTTGTAATCATCGATCTTGATGGTCGTCACGACCCGGTCCGCGTCCTTCAGGGCCTCGTCATGACATTTTTTCATGAGGTCCATCAACTGTCCCCACTCTCCTTCGATCACCGTCCCCATGGGGTTCGCCTTGTACCGCACGCCGCTCTCCATGACGATCCTCATCACCCGGGCGATCACGGGGCTCACGCTCGTCCCTTTTCCCAGGGGAACAACGCTGAACTCGACCATCATGGGCAACCGCCTCCTTCACATATGGAATCGAGGACTTGCAGAAATGGGCAGAGATCCTATGAGTGCATCGACCTTTCATTTAAAGTATAGCGCTCGTTACGGAGGATGTAAAGGAATGCAGCCATGACGCGCAAGGACCGCTTGCGCCTCGGAGAAGAGTTTCCCATTGAAAAACGCTGTTTTTTACTTCATAATGAAAAACAGATGCTGTTTCGCATGTCGCAACGGCTTCATACTGCGGCGCCGCCAAATTCAGAACAGAACCATGAGGTTCAACGACCATGAGCATCTTGATAGGAAACGAGATTGTGCAGGCCTTAGAAAATGGATCGATCGCTGTCGAACCGCTCGACAGATCGCAGATCGGACCCGGTTCGATCGATCTTACGCTCGGCAATGATTTCCGGGTCTTCAAAAAACAATTCAAGGTCTATCACATCAAGAATGACTCCCGGTTCGAAGATATAACCAAAAGCGTTCATGTTGAGGATGGCGGCTATGTCGTGATAAAACCGGGCGAGATGATCCTGGGGATCACGAAAGAAAAGGTCACCCTCGCCGATAATATCTCGGGCCGGCTTGAAGGCAGGAGCAGATTTGCGCGTTTTGGACTCGCTGTTCATGTTACCGCAGGTTTCATGCATCCCGGCATCTCGAACCATCAGGTCCTGGAAATAGTCAATCTCGGGCATGGACCCTTGGCGTTGTATCCGGGCACCAAGATCTGCCAGTTCGTATTCGAGAAATGCGATGGCCACGCTCAATACAAGGGGAGATTTGTCGAGCAGATCAAGCCGTGAACTTGATCCGTTCAAGCACCCGGAGTAAGTTGCAGGGAATCGTCGACCCTCAGGGGAGCAGGGTTAGCCTCATCGCTCGCTGACCCCGCAGCAAGCTGTGGGGACTGTGCTCGCTCCTGGATTCAAGGCACAAGCGCTCTCTCATGCTCATACGAATCGTTCTCAAATCGATCATTATCTTCCTGTTCCTTCTCCTATACGCGCTGATTGCGCTGGGCATCATGGCTCTGCCCGCGAGCCGCCCGCGGAAGCGGGCGCGTCTGACCGGGAACGTCATGTTCTTCGCGCGCCTCGGCCTCCGTGTGCTGGGCATCCGCATGCTCTCCCGCCGTCAGAAACGAAAAGGCATCCGCGCGCGCGCGGTGAACTATCTCATCATCGCCAACCATCTCTCCTACACCGACATCCTCGTTGTCGGGGCCCTCATGCCGTCGGTGTTCATCACCTCGGTGGAGTTGAAGCGCACGTTCCCGCTCGGCCTGCTCGCGTGGCTCGGCGGCAGCATCTTCGTGGAGCGGCGGAGTCCGGCGGGGCTCAAGCAAGAGATCAGAGAGATCGAGCAGGTGCTTGCCGAAGGGACCTCGGTCGCCCTGTTCCCGGAAGGAACGACCTCGGACGGCGATACCGTGAGGCCCTTCAAGAACTCGCTCATCACCGCGGCCATTAGCACGGGCTCAAGCCTCCTCCCGGTCTGCATCCGTTACACCACGGTCAACGGCCACCCGGTGGGAACGCATAACCGGGACCTGGTTTATTACTACGGAGGGACGACGTTCTTCGAGCACCTGCCGCGGCTGCTCAAGCTCAAGAACATCGAGGTGGAATGCGTCGTGCTGCGGCCCATCTCGACGCACCAGCATCATTCGAGAAAGGACCTGGCCACCAGGGCGCATGCCCTGATCAGCGCGGCGTACCACGGGCAGCCATCGGCCCGGCATCGGATTGTGTGACCAGTTCAGGGAACCACAGATGAACACAGATAGAGGTGGAATTTCCAGATCAGGGAAAAGGCATCCTTAGCAGTTTGATGAAAGTATCTTGTGCGGCGGATTAATTCGTCATCCCCGTGAAACTTGTCCTCGAACGCTTCTATCGGGGAACGGGGATCCAGCAAATATCTGAAGGCCCTGGATTCCCGCCGCAGCCTGCCCCAGCAAGATTCAAGCAGGGGCGGGAATGACGGAAATAGCAAAGCAAATCTTTATTCAACAGCCTGTTCATGGTCTTGTGTTCCGCATTCATCTGTATGTCCGCGCAGCGGACCCGTGGTTACAACGGTCATGCTGAGGTTATTCGATCGTTTGGCGGGAAACAAAAAAGCCCCGGATCGCTCCGGGGCTCAGGATAGTTGTCGCTGAATTTTTTTTAGATCTTCTGGACGTTGGCAGCCTGCAGGCCCTTGGGACCCTGCACGATGTCAAAGGACACGCGCTCGCCTTCCTTGAGCGACTTGAAACCCTCCGTCTGGATCGCGGAAAAATGCACGAACACATCTTCACCGTTCTCCTGCTTCAGAAAACCAAACCCCTTGCTGTCATTGAACCACTTCACCACACCTTCTGCCATTTCTGTTACCTCAACCTTTCATGTTTATTTATCCGCATTTGCAGCGGACGTTTACAATAATAATGATTTCGGCGCCCCGTGTCAAGCTGATATTTCTTTCAAAGGCACTCTATGGTATACTGCTTTCCAGCCGTTCAAATCCCTCCAAAAGGAGCGCGGGGCGCGACCGGAACCGGATACCGCCCCGCCGGGGAGCCATGCTGATCAAATATCTGAAGGAGATACCCCTGTTTACCCATCTCAAGGACGCCCAGCTCAAGGAGATCGCCTCGCGGTGCAAGAAGGTCCTGTTCAAGAAGGGCGAGGTCATCTTTCACAAGACGGACATGAGCACCGACCTCTACATCGTGGACAGCGGGACCCTCAAGGCGGTCCTGACGGACGATGACGGCGACGAGATCGTTCTGGCCCGCTTCGAAGCCGGCGCGTTCTTCGGCGAACTGAGCCTGCTGGACGGGCAAGGCCGGTCCGCAACGATCGTTGCGGACACCGATTCGGAACTCTCGGTCCTAAGCCAGCCCGTGTTCCTGGATCTGGTCACCAAGGACCCCAGGATAGCCATCGCGCTCATGACCACCATGGTCGGACGGCTGCGGAAGGCGGACGAGAAGATCGAGTCGCTGGCGTTCCAAGAGGTCGCTGAACGACTGATCCGCACGCTGCTCGACGGATCGAGCCGGGAGGACAAGGGGCCCAAGGGATTCCTCAAGGGCGCCAAGCGAACCCACAAGGAGCTTGCCAGCATGATCGGATCCTCCCGCGAGGCCGTGTCGAAATGCATGAAGGTCCTGGCGACGAACGGGATCGTCAAGGAGGCCGAGGGCCACATGCTGATCGCCGAGAACGCATTGGAACAGCTCAAGCATCGGCCGTCGCTGTAACGTCTCGGCGTCAGACTGCAGAAACAGCTCGGGGGAGCCGGCAAGCCGGCTCCCCCGTGTTGTTCTCGTTTGAGGAGATTGCTATATCTTCGGCAGCTTGGCGAGCGACTTCTTGATCTCTTCGGCGGGATATTCGAAGTCCTTCAGCTTGCCGTCATGGAAGTCTGCATAGGCCTGGAGGTCCAGGTAGCCGTGGCCGGAGAGGTTGAACAGGATGGTCCGCTGCTTCCCTTCTTCCTTGGCCTTGAGCGCCTCGTCGATGGCGCCCCGGATCGCGTGGGCGCTCTCGGGTGCCGGGATGATGCCCTCGGTATTGGCGAACTGGAGCGCCGCCTCGAAGACGGGCACCTGGTTGTATGCCCGGGCCTCGATGATCTTGTCATGGTAGAGCTGGGACACGATCTGCGAATCGCCGTGGTACCGGAGGCCGCCCGCGTGGATGCCCGGCGGCATGAAATCATGGCCGAGGGTGTACATGGTCATGAGGGGCGTGAGGCCGGCAACATCACCGAAATCGTACCGGAACTCGCCCTTCGTAAGCGTGGGGCAGGAGGCCGGCTCCACGGCGATGGCTCGCACCTGTTTGCCGCCGAACTTGTCGTGCAGGAACGGGAAGGCCAGGCCGGCGAAGTTGCTGCCGCCGCCGCAGCAGGCGATCACTACGTCGGGATAGTCGCCCGCGATCTCCATCTGCTTCTTCGCCTCGAGCCCGATGACGGTCTGGTGCAGGCAGACATGGTTGAGCACCGAGCCGAGGGCGTAGTTCGTATCATTGTGCGTGGCCGCGTCCTCCACGGCCTCGGAGATGGCGATGCCGAGGCTTCCCTGGCTGTTCGGGTCCATCTCCAGGACCTTCCTGCCCGAGTTCGTCACCTTCGACGGGCTGGCGTGGACTGTGGCGCCCCAGGTCTCCATCATCATCCTGCGGTAGGGCTTCTGGCCAAAGCTCACCTTCACCATGTACACCGTCACGTCAAGCCCAAAGAGCTTGCCCGCGAGCGCCATAGACGAGCCCCACTGCCCCGCGCCGGTCTCGNNCTCGGTGGCGATGCGCTTGATGCCCGCCTTCTTGTTGTAGAAAGCCTGCGGAATCGCAGTGTTGGGCTTGTGACTGCCCGCCGGGCTCACGCCTTCATATTTATAGTAGATCTTGGCCGGCGTTCCCAAGGCAGCTTCGAGGCGGTGTGCACGGAACAGCGGGGACGGCCGCCAGAGCGTGTAGATATCCAGCACTTCCTCGGGGATGTTGATCCACCGCTCGGCGCTCACTTCCTGAAGGATCAGGTCCATGGGGAAGATGGGCTTGAGGTCGTCGGGACCAACCGGCTGCTTGGTCCCGGGGTGGAGCGGCGGCTTTGGCTTGTTCGGCATGTCCGCCATGATGTTGTACCACTTCGTGGGGATCTCTTTGTCCGAAAGAACGATCTTGGTCTGTCGCATCACATCCTCCTGCAAAGTGAAATAAGGGGTCAGGTGCGGAAAAGTGCGGGTATTCTATACTATTTTTCGGGCTTGTACAACGGGATTTTGGGGAAAGCGAAAGCTAGGAAAGAATTCTCACCACGGAGTCACGGAGACACGGAGGACTACAAATTCTGGATTTACCGCAGAGGACGCAGGGGTGAAGCACGAAGGTAGGAGGNNGAGGGGTGGCCTGCGTCCCCTTGTCCCCGCGTCTCCGTGTCCGCCTCACGGTCCCCGTGTCCGTCCTTACATCCCGATCGAGAACATTCCCTCGAGGTCGTGTCGGGAATGCACGCGGAAGGCAATGAGGGTCTCGGAGGCAAGGATCCCTTTCACCTTGAGCATATGAAGGGTCACCAGGTCGGCGAGCTGGTCGTTGTCCCGGGCGCGGATGACCACCGCCAAGTCGTACCTCCCGGCAACGGAATAGACCTCGGAGATCCCCTTCATCTCGGCAAGCTCCTCGGCGACCTCATTGACCCGGTCGCGCGAGACATTCAGAAGAACCAGTGCAGTGACCATGAGAACCTCCTCGAGGAAAATGAGCTTTTTATAACCACGGGTCCCGAAAGACAACAGCACCCTCACCCCTACCCCTCAGGGGAGGGAAAAAGGGTGGGGGTTGTTCTCGTCGGGACACACAGATGTACACTGTTTTAAGACAGGACTATACGTTTTGACAATAACCGTGTGCGGCGTAGCCGCCTGTGGTTATTATGCTCTTCGCTTCGCCGCAATTATAGCAGAACCGTCGTCATTCTGTCACGCACCGCGGCTCGGGCGCCGACCGCTTGCCGCTGTGGGCATGGCCGTGGGCAGGGCAGCCGCCGTGGCATTGATGATGGAGCGCGCAGGAGGTCCGGGGGCATCTGTTTCCCCTGAAGGTCCTGAAGAACGCTAGCACAGGATGACGCCAGATCACATCGAAGGGATCGGCAAGGATGTTTCCGAGCCGGTATTCCTCTTTTCCAAATAAAAGATTGCAGGGATAGACCGAGCCGTCAGGGAGAATGCCGAGCTTCGTCGTCCCCCCGGGGCAGCGGGCCGTCCGGAGCTGGGGATACTGATCGAGATCAGGTACAAACCCGGAGCAGAAGACCACGCCCGCCCGGGAGCCGTACCGGATGCCCACCTCCTCAAGGAACCGGTCAAAGGGAAGGGCTTCGTCGAGCTCGCCGGTGCCGAGTGCATCGCGAAACAGGAGGTAGTAGCGCCGCGGCGCCAGCGCGAGGACCTGTTC
>JAFNGD010000211.1:1120-14990 GCA_017885365.1 Nitrospirota bacterium | reverse complement strand
TCGCGCGCCTCATGACCGATCTTTCTTCCTCCATTGAGGAGACTTCAACGGCGATCACGCAGATGTCGGCCGCGGTCCACCAGATCGCCGGGAATGTCGAGACGCTGTCGACCGCGGCCGATGAGACCGCAGCCTCTACCAGCCAGATCAGTGCGTCGGTCCGGGAGGTGGAGGCCCGTGCGAAGCAATCCACCGCGCTCGCCGAGGCGGTCACCGCCGACGCCCGCGACCTTGGCATGCGCTCCATCGAAAAGACGATCGAGGGGATGCGCCGCATCGAGGACGAATCGAGACGGTCTGCCGATGTCATCAACCGGCTGGGCGGGCGCGCTGAGAACATCGGAGGCATCCTGACCGTTATTGAGGACATCACCGACCAGACCGGACTCCTTGCCCTGAACGCCGCCATCCTTGCCGCCCAGGCGGGCGAGCACGGCAAAGGCTTTGCGGTGGTCGCCGCGCAGATCCGGGAGTTGGCGAACCGCACTGCCGCGTCGACCCAGGAGATCGGGGCGCTCATCACGTCCGTGCAGGAGGATTCGCGGGAGGCGGTGGAGGTCATGCGGAACGGGGTCCTCATGGCGGAGGTGGGGACCCGGCTCGCGCAGGAGGCGGGGGATGCCCTTCGAAAGATCGTGGACCGGGCCGACCAGTCGCGCGAGATGAGCAGCAGTATCAGCAGGGCGGCGGTCGAACAGGTCACCGGCATAGGACAGGTGAACGAGGCCGTGGACCGGATCAACGAGTTGGCGCACCAGATCGCACGGGCCACGAAGGAGCAGCGGGCCGGCAGCGAGCAGATCATGCTCGCTGCCGAGAAGATGCGGGACATCACGCGGTTCGTCAGGTCGGCGACCGCCGAGCAGGTCAAGTCCAGCAGGAACATCACCACTGCCATGGAGACCATGAGCGCCAAGGTCGGCCTGGTGAACCGGGCGGCGATCGAGGTCCGGACCGGCAGCGATCTCTTCGTAAAGGCCATCGAGCGGATCAAGTCTACAGCGCGTGAGAACACAGAGCTGGCGGCACGGCTGAACAGCGCCGTGGAGGTCCTGACCGTGCAATCTGGAGTGCTGAAGAAGGAGATCGACCGTTTCACGACCTAGCTGGGACCATGGAAGGCGGAACGCGTTGTCACCATGCCAATGCGCATCTGCATGGTGTCCATGCGTCCTGTGAAGCTCGTACGGTGATACCAATCATGTTGCGGCACAAAAAGGATATGAAGGCCGTCGTTGCTGCGGCGACGGCCCAGATCGTGACGTTCCAGGTGGGGCAGGAGGAGTTCGGCCTCGACATCGGGGTCATCACGGAGGCCCTCCGGCCGCTCAAGATCACACCGCTCCCGCACATGCCTCGTTTCATTGAGGGCGTGATCAACCTCCGCGGCGCGATCATCCCGGTCGTCGATCTTCGCAAGCGGTTCGGACTCACGAACATCCAGAATGACCCGCGGAAGATGCGCATGATCATCGCCCGCGGGGCTCTGCACGGCGGGTCCGGCAATGCACAGGACCTGCTGGGGCTGGTGGTGGACACCGTTCGCGAGGTGTTGCATGTCCCTGTCCAAGATATCGGCCCCGCACCCGAAGCGGCGACCAGCGGGCAGGCCGGCTTCATCGCGGGCGTGGCCAAGATGACGGACCGGCTTGTCATCATCCTGGATATCGGCAGGATCCTGAGCGGAGAAGAGCAGGCGGCACTGGCGGAGGCGGGCGATGTCCACCCTTGAACATCTGAACAGGAAGCTGGAGAGCCGGGACGCCGAGGAGCGGCGCGAGGCAGCGGTGGACCTTGGCCGCGCGGGTCGCGGGGCCATCCCCGGTCTGCTCCGGGCCTTGGGCGATACGGACTGGCGCGTACGGAAGACCGCCGTGGAGGGGCTCGTTGCCTTCGGGGGCGACGATGTCACGAAAGGCCTGGTACAGCGTCTCAGCGCCGAGGACAATGCCGGAGCGCGGAACTCGGCGATCGAGGCGCTGGCCCAGATCGGTGCGGCAGCAGTGGGCCCGCTCCTGCCGCTCCTGGACACCGGTGATCCCGATGTGCGCAAGTTCGCCGTGGACGTCCTCGGGGACATCCGGGACGTACGCGCGTTGCCGGGCCTGCTCGAAAAGCTGAACGATGTCGATGAGAACGTCCGCGTTGCAGCGGCTGAGGCCCTGGGCAAGCTCCGGGACCGGCGCGCCGTGGACGCGCTCATCGCGTGCCTGAGCTCCGCCGACCAGAGCTGGCTCGACTACGCCGCCGCCGAGGCCCTGGGCGAGATCGGCGACGTCCGCGCCCTGCAGCCGCTGATAGCGGCCCTGGGCCGGAGCAGTCTCCGGGAGCCGGTGCTCGAGTCCCTCGGGAAGATCGGCAATGTGAACACCCTCCCGCCGCTCATCAGCGGCCTCGCCGATCCCCTGCGCATCGTCCGTGAGGCTTCCGTGGCGGCGCTGGCGGCTATCTTCCGGAAGAGCGCACCTGCGGACCGCGGGAAGATCGTCGCTGCGGTGCGCGACGGCATCACGGACCGTACGGTGCCTTTTCTCGAGGAACTGATCGATACGTGCGGCGGAGAGCTGCAGAAGTCAGCCGTGGCCGTGCTCGGCTGGACTGGCAGGCCGACGGCGGTACCGAAGCTCCTGTCCTTGCTCCGCGACGAGGAGATGGTGGAGCCCGTGGTCCATGCCCTCCGCAACCTTGGCCAGGGGTGCGTGCCGCTGCTGCTCGGGCGCTTGGGGGACGACAACGTCCTGGTCCGACGCGCCGTGGCAGTAGTGCTGGGAGAATTCGGGAGGCGGGAGGCCGAGGACGCCCTTCTGTCGATGCTCGATGACGAGAACGGGCATGTCCGGGGCGCGGTCGCGGAGTCCCTCGGCAGGCTGACGAGCAGGAAGGCGGTAGCACCGCTGCTGAAGCTCCTGGAGGACGAATACGAAAACGTTCAGGAGTGCGCCATCCGCGCCCTCGCCGACATCGGGGACGAGTCGGTCCTGGACGGATTGCTTATGAACTTTACGTCGCGCGATGCCGGCATGCGCCGGAACATCGTACGTCTCCTCGGCCGGTTCGGCACGGAGCGGGCGTCCGAGGCCTTGGCCTTCGCTCTGAAGGACGAAGAAGCTGACGTGCGGAAGGCCGTCGTCATCGCACTCGACACGATCCGTGACAGCAGGGCCGTCCGGCCGCTCCTCCTGGCAAGCACGGACGATGACCCCGAGGTGCGGATGCTGGCAGCGGAGACGCTGGGCAGGATCGGCTCCGCCGAGTCCGCCGAGGCGCTCATCCCCCTGCTGGACGATGAGGACCTCTGGGTCCGCGCGGCAGCTGCGCGGGCGCTGGGGAAGATAAGTGCGGACCGGTTCGGTGCCGTCCTCGCCGGCCATCTGGAGCAGGCTAGCGACATCTTTCTCCTCGCCCTGGTGGACGTCGTCGGAAGGGCATCGGTCCGCGAAGCGCTGGAGCCGCTCCTGTCCCTTGCCGGCCACGAGGACCCCGAAGTGCGCAAGACCGTTCTCAGCGCCCTTTCGTCCTACGACTGGGTCCGCGTGCGTCCGTCCATCCTGACCCATCTCTCCGATCCCCACTGGAGCGTGAGGAAATCCGCAGTAGAGATCCTCAAGCACCGGCGGGACCCCGCCACCGACCTTCTCCTCGAGCAGATGACCGCCGACGACCCGGACCCGGCAGTCCGGCAGGCGGCCCGGGAAGCCCTGGGGAGATAAATGTTCACGGACCAGCTCATCCCGCTCCCCGACGACGTCTTCCGTCTGCTCCGCGACTTCATCCATGACTATTGCGGCATCTTCTTCGATGACGGCTCAAAGTTCCTCCTGGAGCGGCGGCTGAACCGCAGGCTCGAGCAGCACCAGCTCAAGAGCTTCGAAGAATACTACCATTTTCTCCGCTACGACCGGCGGCGCGAGGAAGAGCTCATCGTCCTCGTGGACAACCTCACCACCAACGAGACCTACTTCTTCCGGGAAAGCGCCCAGCTGCGGGCATTCTCCGAAGAGATCCTCCCCGAGCTTCGCGTGAAGAACACCGAGAGGAAGATCCTGCGCATCTGGAGCGCCGGCTGCTCAACGGGCGAGGAGCCCTATACCATTGCGATCCTCCTGCTCGAGTCCGGCGACTGGTGGCGCGACTGGCAGGTGGAGATCATGGGGAGCGACATCAGCCAGCGGGTCCTGCACACGGCCAGGAAGGGCGTGTACAAGAAGGGCTCGCACCGCGCGACGCCGCCGGAAATGCTGAAGCGGTATTTCGTCGAGGAAGGAAAGGGCGACTTCCGGATTATCGATCCGGTCCGTCGACTGGTTTCCTTCAGCTACGTGAACCTCCTGGACCCCTTCAAAACCAGCCTGATCCGCGACCTGGACATCATCTTTTGCCGGAACGTCATCATCTACTTCGACCGGGACGCCAAGAAAAAGGTGATCGAGACCTTCCATGACAAGCTGCGGGAGGGCGGCTACCTCCTGCTCGGTCACTCGGAATCCCTGATCAACATCTCGACCGCGTTCTCGCTGCGCACCCTGCGGAACGACATGGTCTATCAGAAACCGGTGCGGCTGAGAGCCGGTCAGCCCCTTGCAGAGTGATGATCCTGTGAACAGGCTACCGACGATAAAGGCCCTGGTGGTCGACGATTCGGCGTTCAATCGCAGCGCCATATCACAGATGCTGACGGGTGATACCGGCATCGAGGTGGTCGGCACCGCCATTGACGGCGTCGACGCCATCGGAAAGACGCTGCGGCTCTCCCCGGACGTGATCACGCTGGACCTGGAAATGCCGAACATGGACGGCTTCACGTTCCTGCGGTGGCTCATGAAGGAACGGCCGACGCCGGTCCTCGTCATCTCGGCACGCTCGGACAGCCGGAGCGTGTTCCGGGCCCTGGAATTGGGCGCCGTGGACTTCCTGGCCAAGCCTGAAGCGCGGATCTCGAAAAGCCTCGAAGGCATCCGGGAAGAGCTCCTCATGAAGGTGCGCGCCATGCCGTCGTTCGAGATGGGCAAGGTGCGCTCCACCGTGGATCTGCTGGCGCGCGAGCGGATCGTCCCAGTCTTTCGGAAGGACGACGATACGGCCGTGCGGACGAGCGAGATCGAGGTGGTGGCTATCGCCGCCTCGACGGGCGGCCCACCCGCCCTCCAGGCGATCCTCGCCGCGCTTCCCGGCGACCTTGGCGCGGGGATCGTCGTCTCCCAGCACATGCCGTCTGGGTTCACCCGGAGCTTCGCGGAGCGTCTCAACAAGCTCGCGCCGCTCATCGTGAGCGAGGCCGCCGCGGGCGACCGCATCAGGCCCGGCACGGCGCTCATCGCGCCCGGCGGCAACCATCTGCTGGTCAAGCGTGACCGCGAGGGCCTCTTCGCGGAACTCGTTCCCCGTGCACCGTCGGACAAGTATGTGCCGTCTGCCGACCGGATGATGGCGTCGGTCGCCGAGGCGTGCGGCTCAGCGGTCCTGGGCGTGGTGCTCACAGGGATGGGCAACGACGGCACGGCCGGGGCCCTGGCCATCAAGAGGTTGAAGGGTCAGTGTATCGCTGAAAGCCAGGAAAGCGCCGTGATCTTCGGAATGCCCCAGGAGGCCATCCGCTCGGGCGCTGTCGACAAGGTCCTGCCGCTTGCAAAGTTGGCCGACGAGATATCCTACCGGTGTTCCGGAAGGACCTGAAACGCTCAGGCAGGGGGCCGTGCTGCACAAATAGTCTTGATAATTTTGGGTGTCTTGACTATAATAGTTCAAATTGCTGGTGGTGGCGCCGTGCGTCGATCACTGAGCGACGGCGCATTGATGCTAAGACCGAAGCACAAAGATGCCGGGACGTGGTGTCGATCGCAGCCGAAGCAAGGAGGGCAGGATGGATAAGGATCCCGGAACCCTGAACAAGAAGGTTGAAGAGTTTCTCCAGGTGTTCAAAAAAGGGGAGGAGTTCACCCAGGAGCTGCTTCGGGAGAATGAGAAGCTCAGGTACCGTCTTGCCCAGCTCGAAGAGGTCACCAAGTTCTCCGACCGTGAGGGCACCTTCAAGGTGCACTCCCTGGAGGAGCGCCTCAAGTTCCTCGAAGACGAGAACAAGAACCTGCTCGACCGCTACCGCCAGGTGGAAGAGGAGAATAAGGACTTTGCCAGCCGGTACATCGAGGTGGAGGCGGAGAACAACAACNNCTCAAGATCATCCTCGAGATCGTCATGAACCTCATCGGTGCCGAAGAGTTTTCCATCATGATGCTCGATGAGAAGACGAACGAGCTTGCCGTCGTCGCCCAGGAGGGCATGGGGCCGGAGGCCCATGACACCATCAAGACTGGCGATGGTGTTGTCGGGAAAGTGGCGAAAGACGGCGAGGCATACTATCGGGAGGGGGACCCGACGGACCTCACGGGCGTTGACTATACCCACCCGCTGGTCTGCATCCCCCTCAAGATCAAGGAACATGTGATCGGCGCCATCGTCATCTACAAGCTCCTGGTCCAGAAAACGCAGTTCTCGAACATGGACTACGAGCTGTTCTCCATGCTCGCCGGACACGCGGCCACGGCGCTCTTCTCTTCGAAGCTCTACTCCCAGTCAGAGCGCAAGCTCTCCACCATTCAAAGCTTCCTCGACCTGCTGAAAGAGAAGCAATAACGGAGGTTATCCGATGCCGGAGTACAATTTCCTGGTGGTTGAAGACTCGCCCACGATGCGGCAGCTCATCACCTTTGCTCTCAAGCGCATTCCCGGCAGCAAGATCGTCGAGGCGAACGACGGCATTGACGCACTGAAGAAGCTTTCCACTCAGAAATTCGATATCATCCTCACCGACATCAACATGCCCATCATGGACGGCCTGAAGCTTGTTTCCATGGTCCGTAATGATCCTGTTCACAAGGCCATTCCGATCATCATCATCACTACCGAGGGCGCAGACGAGGACCGGAAGCGCGGCCTCGCCCTGGGTGCCAACGCCTATATCGCCAAGCCCATCCAGACTGCCGACCTATTGAGCGTGGTGAACGAGATCATCAGCGGCAAGAGCGGGTAGCATCGGCACGCCGCTCCTGTTCCCTGCCAGTTCCATCAGCACTGCAGCCAGCCATGGTCAGGAAGAGCTCTCTCCCCCAAACGATCATTGCCCTGTCCCTGCCTCTCTGGCTGGAAAGGGCCCTGCCTCCGCCGGATACGGCCTATCCCGCTGAAGAGGACCGCATGCGCCTGGTCATCGGGCTTGCCGAGAAGAACATCGATGCCGGAACGGGAGGTCCTTTCGCGGCGGCTGTATTCAACGGAGGAACGGGCCGGCTCATCGCGGCCGGTGTGAACCTCGTGACCTCCCTGAACAGCTCGGTTGCCCATGCCGAGATCATTGCCATCATGCTCGCCCAGCAGCGGGTGGGGACCTACGATCTCGGCGGCGGCGCCCTGCCGCCGCTCGAGCTGGTGACAAGCACGGAGCCGTGCGCCATGTGTCTGGGCGCCATCTCTTGGTCCGGAGTGCGGCGCCTGGTATGCGGCGCCTCCGGGGAGGATGTCGCCGGCATCGGTTTTGACGAGGGGGCGAAGCCTGCGGGATGGCAGCGGGAGCTCGAGGCGCGCGGGATCGCGGTGGTGCGGAACGTCTGCCGGCGCGATGCCGGCGCGGTCCTCCGGCGCTACGCGGAGCAAGGCGGTATCATCTACAACGCCCGGCAGGGGAAAGGCGTCTGACCGCATGCGGCCAGATGCCGCTTCATGAACGAAGGGGATGCGAACAAGAGCAGGTAACCGTTCAGGGAGCAGATGCTGCCGAGCATTGACGCGCCGACCGCAACAGAGAAGACCAGCCGGGAGTGAGAAAGGATTGAGATCGATGACATGACAATGGCGATCTGGAGCAACACCTCGGCGTAGTCGAAGTAGAGGTCCCTGCTGTTGTTGATCCGCTGCTGACCTGTCTCCATGCTTTTAAGAGGAATGGTGTGCCGGCGCCTCGGTCTCCATCGTGGCCCGTTCCCGGAGCTGGCCGCAGGCCGCGGAGATGTCGCGGCCCCGGGACTCGCGCACCGGAGCGGTGAAGTGGTGGTCGAGAAGGACCTGCTGGAATCGGCGCACGTCCGCGTCATCGGGTCGCTGGAAGTCGCTTCCCGGGAAAGGGTTGAAGGGGATGAGGTTCACCTTGCACTTGATGCCCCGGAGGAGCTTCGCGAGCCGGAGGGCGTCCTCGGGCGAGTCGTTCACTTTCTTCAAGAGCACGTACTCGAAGGTGATCCGCCGTCTCGGTTCAAGGGGAAAACGCCGGCACGCGGCCAGAAGCTCCCGGATGGGGTAGCGCTTGTTCACGGGCATGATCCGGTCGCGGACCTCATCGGTCGCGGCGTTCAGCGACACGGCCAGGTTCACTCTCAGCCCTGACGCCCCCAGCTTCCCGATCTCCGGGACAAGGCCGTTCGTGGAAACGGTCACCCGGCGCGGCGAGATCCCCAACCCCTTGTCGGAGGTGATGGTCCGCAGCGCCCGTGTCACTTCCTCAAAGTTCGCCAGCGGCTCGCCCATGCCCATGAGCACGATGTTGGTGATGTCCCGCGACCCTTCCCTGCGCAGCACGCGGGAGACCTCAAGGACCTGGTCGCTGATCTCGCGGGCCCTCAGGTCGCGGATGAATCCGCCCCGGGCCGTGAGGCAGAAACGGCAGGCCTGGCGACAGCCCACCTGCGACGAGATGCAGAGCGTCTGGCGGTCCTCGTCGGGGATGAGCACGCTCTCAACGGTGTGGCCGTCGTCGAGCCCGAACAGGAACTTCCGCGTGCCGTCCGACGAACGCTCCACGAGCAGGACCGCGGGTGCGGTGATGGTAAAGGTCGCAGCGAGCAGCTGGCGTTCAGCCTTGGCGATATTGGTCATCTCGTCGAACGAGATGGCGTGCTGCTGGTAGATCCAGGCGAAGATCTGACCGGCACGGTATGTTTTAAGGCTCATCGCGGCCAGCTTCTCCTTGAGCTCGTCAAAGGAAAGGGCCTTTATCGGGATCGCTTTCGTGGTCATTGCTCTTCTCGCAGGCGCAAGGTTAGCATTTTTGTCAATGAAAAGCAAGGTACGGACCGGCCGATGTCCCGGCGGGATGCAGACAGAAAATACTTTCATGAAATTGTTTTTCTGGTATAATCCATCAGGCATGAAGGCAGTGCCGCGGACCTGCTAGATACTTTGCGTGTGACGGAGTAAGGCAGATGGGCGAGGCCAAGGCTCCCAAAAAGATCCTGATCGTTGATGATGAACCGACCATCCTGCTGACGCTTTCCTACGCCCTGCGGTCACGGGACGTGGAGGTGATCACTGCGAGCAGGCTCGAGCCAGCCGAGGAGGCGTTGAAGAAGCACGCCTTCGACCTGGTGATCGCCGATATCCGCATGTCGGGCATGTTGGGCCAGGAAGGGCTGGAGCTTCTGACGTATATCAGGCGCTACTGGCCCGGGACCAAGGTCATCATCATGACCGCACACGGCTCCGAGGAGGTCCGGCAGGACGCCTACGAGCGCGGCGCGACCTATTATTACCAAAAGCCCGTCGATATCCGGGAACTGATGCAGAAGATCGAGGAGCTGGGGATCCCGCTCAAGAACTAGCGCGGCGATCTAAGGCGGTGTGCATTCACGGCGGCAGGAGGAGGAGGCAATGCTCAAGAAGGTGCTGGTGGTCGACGATTCGGCCCTGATACACCAGATGTACAAAATGGTGCTCATGCGGTACCGGTGCGAGATCGTCCAGGCGCTCAACGGCCAGGACGGCCTGGACAAGCTGGAGAAGAACCCCGACGTGAACATGATGCTGGTGGACATCAACATGCCGCTCATGAACGGCCTCGAGTTCATCCAGAAGGTGAAGGCGCTCGGGAAGTTTGCCAGCATTCCCATCATCATTGTGAGCACCGAGGGAAAGGAAGAGGACACCCAGCGCGGTCTTGCCCTGGGAGCGAGCGGGTATGTGAAAAAGCCGTTCCAGCCAAGCGATCTTCATTCGCTGATCAGCAAATTGTTCGGGGCACCGCCTGCATAAGCGGCCCTGCAGATGGGACACTGATTGGCGGCGAGCAGGACAGCGCACGAACCTTCACGTTTGCACCGGAGCNNTCCAACGACCGGCAATTAACAAAGCCTTTCGCTGTAGCGGAAGGACCTTTGTTCGTCATAGAGTTGCTAATATCCGTTACCATTTGTAACCCCCGGTAACAAAAAATCCTTGACACCTCCTCTTTTGTGATGCTATTTTGTTGAGTCGTTTCTTCAGGAGCTTTTCCCATGAAAATCGCAATCACCGGAAAGGGCGGTGTCGGCAAGACCACCCTCTCCGGACTTCTGGCAAGGCTCTACGCAGCGGAGGGCCGAAAGGTCCTCGCTGTCGATGCAGACCCCGATGCGAACCTCGCTTCAGCACTCGGCATCTCTCCGGAGGCTGCGAAAAAGGCGGTGCCGCTGGCCGAACAGGCGGACATGATCGAGGAGCGGACCGGCGCGCGGCCGGGCTCATCGGCCAAGGTGTTCAGCATCAATCCCAAGGTCGACGATATCCCCGAGACTTATAGTGTGCAGCACGAGGGCGTCAGGCTCCTCGTGGTCGGGAAGTCCCGCGAGGCGGGCTCGGGGTGCTTCTGTCCGGAGAACACGCTGCTCCGGAGACTTATCAGCCATCTCATCCTCCGCCGTGACGAAGTGGTGATCCTTGACATGGAGGCGGGAATCGAACACCTGACGCGCGGTACTGCCGGGAGCGTTGATGCCTTCATCGTGGTCGTCGAGCCGGGGCAGCGGAGCCTGCAGACAGCGCGGCAGATCGAGTCCCTGGCGCAGGGGCTCGGCGTGAAGCAGGTCTTCGTCGTGGGCAACAAGATCCAGCGTGAGACGGACAAGGAATTCGTACAGAAGAACCTCCCGGGGATGAAGGTCCTGGGCTTCATGAGCTATACGCCTGACACGGTCAGGTCAGACCTCGACGGCAGGTCTCCTTTTGATGCTTCTCCCGGGGCCGTGGAAGACGCGAAGAAGATCAAGGCCGCGCTGGACCAGTTGATAAAGAAGTAGATGAAGATCCTTGTCGGAATGGTTACACCGGTCAACGTGAATCCGGGAGCGAGCGCATTCCCCGTAGCGTACTGCGGGGTTAACGCGCGATTAGAATAAATAGTACTACCTTGAGGATCGAAGATTCCCTGTCCCGCCAGGGCGGGACTGCAGGGAGCTTCAATCTGCGGGATGGTTCCTCGCGATCTGAGTGCACTCTCGTTAAACATTGAAAGATAAACTAAGAAAACAGGTTCTGAACGCGCGGTTCAGCCTCACGCCGGAACAGCGGCGGGCTGCGAGTTCAGAGATCGAGGCGAGGTTGTTCAGTCTCCCCGAGTTCCGCGCTGCGTCCATGGTAATGTTCTACGCTTCCTTTCAGAGCGAGGTTGAGACGCACCATATGATCCGCCGGGCCCTTGCGGAGGGCAAGCGGGTCGTTCTTCCCCGGGTAAAGGGGAAGGAACTGGAACTCCTGGAGATCGAGAACTTCGACCGGGACGTAGCACCCGGAGCGTGGGGCATCCTGGAGCCGGATCGCGTCAAGCCTGCGCAGCTCAAGGATATCGGCCTTATCGTCCTGCCTGGTGCGGCATTCGACGAACAGGGGAACCGCATTGGCTATGGGGCGGGTTTTTATGACAAGCTCCTTCCTTTATATAAAGGAAGGACGGTAGCGCTTACGTTCGACCTTCAGATCGTACCGGCGGTCCCCGCAGCTGCCCATGACATCCCGGTTCAGAAGATCATTACCGAAAAAAGAGTCATAGACGCAAACCGCCCGTAAGCGTTATCATACCAAACCGAAATGGATACGAAAAAAATCGAAAAAGGCGTGCGACTCATCATCGAGGGCATCGGGGAAGACCCTGAGCGACCGGGGCTCCGGAACACGCCCCAGCGCGTTGCGGAAATGTACCAGGAGATATTTTCAGGCATAGCGGCCGATACGAGCGAGCTGCTCAAGCCCATGGCGGGCGAGAACCACGATGAGATGGTGATGATCCGCGATATTCCGTTCTACTCGGTCTGCGAGCACCACCTTCTGCCGTTCTTCGGGAAGGCTCATATCGCCTACATCCCGGGCGCCGGAAAGATCGTGGGCATCAGCGCCCTTGCCCGGGCGCTCGAGGTGTTCGCCAAGCGCCCACAGGTGCAGGAGCGGCTTACCACACTATTCGCCGATTTTATCATGAGCAGCCTGAAGCCTAAAGGCGCCATGGTCGTGATCGACGCCGAGCATCTCTGCATGAGCATGCGCGGNNGTAAAGAAGCCCGGCTCCCGCGTGGTGACCTCGGCGGTCCGGGGGATCTTCCGCACCAAGGAGTCGACCCGCATGGAAATGCTGGAGCTCTTGAAGGAACGTTCCTAGCGAAAGCAGTTCGACAAAGGGAGAGAACATGCCATCGTCGGTTTTAAAATACGAGGCCGCAACCTCGACATCCCTCCTGGCCGAGGTTGCAAAACGCTCGGGCCAGAACCTTCAAGCCTGCTATCAGTGCCGCCGCTGTGCGGCCGGGTGTCCTGTCGGAGAAGAGACGGGCGTTACACCCGACCGGCTGATCCGGATGATCGTGGTCGGCGACCGCGAGGAGGCCCTCAACAACCTCCTGGTCTGGAAGTGCGTGGCCTGCTATACCTGTGGCACGCGCTGCCCGAACAACATTCAGACCGCGCGGATCACGGAGACCCTGAAGCAGATGGCCAAGAAGGCCCATGCCAGGCCGCTTACCCCCCGCATTGCCGACTTCCATAGCGCATTTATGACCTCGACCCGGCACCTGGGCCGGTTCAATGAGATCGAGGCGTTGACCATCTACGAGACCAAGACCGCGATCAAGGAACTATCCCAGGGGAAGGTGAAGGCCGTCATCAACGAGATGATCGGCCAGGCCCGTCTCGCCCTGTCTATGATGAGGAAGAAACGGCTGCATCTCGGCGTGGACAGGGTGACGGCGCGTTCGGAAGTGAAAGCCCTCTTCGAAAAGGCAAAGGGCCGCTAAGGGTCTCCGGAGAATTTCATGACACAACTTGCGTATTATCCCGGCTGCTCGCTGCACTCTTCGTCAGAGCTCTATGACGTGCAGTGCAAGATGGTGTTCAAGAACCTGGGCATCGAGCTCAAGGAGATCGAGGACTGGAACTGCTGNNCTTTCCGAGATCGTGATCCCCTGCTCGTCGTGCTACAGCAGGACCCTGGTCTCGCAGAAGACCCTGGCTGCCGACCCCGCGCTCAGGGACTCGATCAACGCCGAACTCTCCCAGAAGATCAAGGGCGACATCAAGGTCTCGAGCATTCTCGAGGTGCTGGTGCCCAAGGCGAAGTCAGGCGAGCTCGCCGCAAAGGCCGTGAAGAAGCTTGAGGGTCTCAAGCCCGCCTGCTACTATGGCTGCCTCCTCACGCGCTTTCCCATCGATGTGAACGTGCCCGACGACGTGGAGAACCCCCAGGGCATGGAGACCGTACTGAAGGCGCTGGGCGCGGTACCGGTGGATTGGAGCTATAAAACCGATTGTTGCGGGGCATCCGCGTCGGTGAACGACGCGGACCAGTCGCAACTGCTCATGTCCCGTATCTTCAACGATGCGGTGGGTCGCGGCGCGAACTGCCTTGTTACCACCTGCCCGCTCTGCCAGTTCAATGTCGACGCCTATCAGGCCGAGGTGGGGAAGAAGTTCGGCATCGAAAAGCAGATCCCCGTCTACTTCATAACCGAGCTCATCGGCACGTCCATGGGGCTTGACCCCGTCGAGATGCAGGTGGACCGGCATTTCGTGGACGCCATGGGACTGTTAAAGGAGTTGAACCTGCTATGAGCGCATCGAAGACCAACAAAAGCGGCTCGGTCCTGAT
>JAFNGD010000211.1:0-1070 GCA_017885365.1 Nitrospirota bacterium | reverse complement strand
TGGGCCGCCATCTCAACGTTACTATCCACACGCTGTCCGCGGTCACCTCGGTCTCGGGCCAGGCCGGCGATTTCACCGTCAAGGTAAAGAAGGCCGCGCGGTACGTGGACCCGACGAAGTGCACGGGCTGCGGCGACTGCGAAGCGAAATGCCCCAAGAAGGTGCCGAGCGAGTTCGACCAGCAGCTGGGCCTGCGCAAGGCAGTCTTCTCGCTCTTTCCGCAGGCCGTACCGAACACCCGGGCCATCGATGCAAGCGTCTGTCTCTGTCTCACCGACCCCCAGCGGAAACGCTGCCGNNCTCTGCGAGAAGGTCTGCAAGGCCAACGCGATAAAATTTGATGATACCGAAAAAGAGATCGAGCTGAAGGTCGGCTCCATCGTCCTCGGCCCCGGCCTTGCCCTCTACGATGCTCGGGTGCGGCCGGAGCTGGGCCTCGGCCGCTGGCCGAACGTGGTGTCGTCCATTCAGTTCGAGCGCATTCTCTCAGCGTCGGGCCCGTACAAGGGCGTTGTCCAGCGCCCCTCGGACAAGAAGCACCCGGTCAAGGTCGCCTGGATCCAGTGCGTCGGCTCCCGCGACAACCACAACGCGAACCCCTGGTGCTCGTCGGTCTGCTGCATGTACGCCACGAAGCAGTCCATCATCGCCAAGGAGCACGACAAGAACATCGAGCCCACCGTATTCTATATGGAGATGCGGGCCTTCGGCAAGGACTTCGACAAGTACGTGGAGCGCGCGAAGAACGACTACGGCGTCAAGTACCGCCGCGCCATGGTCTCGGCGGTCCGCGAGGAGCCGGGCACCGGCAACCTCATCCTTCGCACTGCCGGCGAGGACGGCAAGCTCTCGAACGAGAAGTTCGACATGGTGGTCCTGTCCGTAGGATTTGAGCCTCACAAGGATGCGGCGGAATTCGCGAAGACCTTCGGCATCGAGACGAACGACTACCGTTTTGCCAAGACCACGCACTTCGCGCCGGTCAAGACCTCGCGCGAGGGCGTGTTCGTCACCGGCATCTACCAGGGCCCCAAGGACATTCCCGATACGGTCATGCAGGGGAGCGGCGT
>JAFNGD010000210.1:1345-7182 GCA_017885365.1 Nitrospirota bacterium | reverse complement strand
AAGGACGGCGAGACGATCATGGGCAACATGGAAGGCGAGATCCCCTGGCAGAAGGGGTTCTTCCTCGACTCGATGAAGGAAAAAATATTCACGATCATACCGGTGGACGAAGGCAGCAATAACACCAAGATCCTGGTCGTAACCACCGCGGTCGAGGACGTCGCGATGATCGGGGGGTAGCGGCTTCGCGCGGCCTCTGCCGCGCGCTCCGCGACCCGAGACATGGCCGCCCATGCACCGTCCCGTCATCCTTCTCACCCTTGCCCTCGTCACCGGCATCCTGCTGGGACAGGCGTTCCTCTTCTTTCCCTGGTCCATCGGCGAGTTCCTCGTTGTTCTCGCATCTCTCAGCGGCATCCTGCTGCGCCGCGAAGGCATCAACCGCCGGTCCCTGCTGCTCATGGCCGCAGGCATCGCTGCCGGCATGGTCCTGCTCGTTCTCGCGGCCGCATACGTCCCTGCGCGCCACTATCGGAACCTTCCTTTTCTTGACGGATCGATCCATGAAGTGACCGGAACGGTCGCCTCCCCCCTCGACCGGGACCCGGGAAGGACGGCCTTCTCGCTCAACCTGGACCGCATCGACGGCAGAGAGGCATCCGGAACGGTCCGGGTGACCGTCAGGGACGAAACGCTCCCGGCAGGGTTCGGCGACCGGGTATCGCTATCCGGCAGGCTCTCTCCTCCCCGCGGGTTCAGGAATCCGGGCGGATTCGACTATCCCGCCTACCTTGCCCGCCACGGCGTGCATGCGGTCCTCTCCCTCAGGCGCGGCAGCGATCTCCGCGTGCTCGAACAGGGCAGCGGTGTCCTGCGAACCATCCAGAACCTCCGAGAGCGGATCCGGCAGGCCATGCTGACCGGCCTGAAAGGGGACGGTGCCGCCATCCTGCTGGCCATGACCATCGGCGAGGAGGGCAGCCTCACCGATGACCTCCGGGAGCGCTTCATGGCAGCCGGGGTCACGCACATCATCTCCATATCGGGGTCCCATCTGGCCATGGTGGCGCTCATCTGCTTCTGGCTCACCCGAAACGCCCTGTTCCTGCTGCCCGAGCGCTCCTATCACTGGTTGACCATCCATGCCGATCCCCGGAAGATCGCCGCGCTGGTGACCGTTATCCCCGTATCGTTCTACGCATTCCTCGCAGGGGGTCAGGTCGCCACCATCCGCTCTCTGATCATGATCCTTGCAGGTCTCGCAGCCCTCATCCTGGACCGGGAAGAGGACCTCCTGTCGGCCCTTGCCATCGCGGCGCTCGTCTCTCTCCTTCCGGACCCGCAGGCCCTCTTCGACATCTCGTTCCAGCTCTCCTATCTGTCCGTCCTGTCCATCGCCTTCGTCGTGTCCACCGGGAACGCGCTCGAGCTCCGGCCGGAAACACGGGCCGGGAAACTGCTGAGCAGCGCATTGCTGCTGTTCTCCATCTCCGTAGCTGCGGCACTGGTCACCGGACCTCTCGTCGCATTCTACTTCCATCAGGTCTCATTCGCCGGAATCGCCGCGAACATGGTCGTTGTTCCCTTCGCCGGAGCTGTGGTCGTTCCCCTCGGTCTGACCAGCGGCATCCTGTCGCTCGTGACCGGATCGCTCCCCCTGGCCGCGGTGAACCAGTTCGCTGCAGACCTCTTCGTGCAGGTCGTCTCGCTCTTCGCCCGCATGCCCTTCGCGTTCATGCATCTGCCCTCGCCGGGACCCCTCTTCGTTGCCGGGTACGCCGGTCTGCTGACCGCATCGGCCCTCTGGCTCCGCGCCCGCCTCTTCGCGGCGTACCGGCCCCTGGAAGCCTCTTCACGGCCGCCCCGCTTCACCGGCATCGTGATGGCCGTTGCGGCAGTACTGGTGATCCTCTCATTCGTCCTTCCCCTGGCCCGGCCCTCCGTGACGCAGGTGACCTTCGTCGATGTGGGCCAGGGGGACTGCTCGCTGATCAAGACCGCGCAGGGAACGGCCATCCTGATCGACGGCGGCGGGACCCGGGACAACCGGTTCGATATCGGCCGCAGCGTGCTCGCGCCGTACCTGTGGGACCGGGGCATCAGGACCATTGACCTCGTGGTCCTCTCTCATCCCCATCCTGACCATATGAACGGGCTCCTGGCCGTGCTCAAGAACTTTGACGTGCGTGCGGTCTGGGGTTCGGGCCTGGACACTGACCTGCCCGGCTACGCGGAATTCAGCGAGGTCGTGAGACAACGGAAGATCCCCTACCGGACCGTGCAGGCGGGATATGAAACGAACATCGGCGATGCACACCTGGCGGTGCTGCACCCCGGGCCCTCCTTCGAACAACGGACGAAGAAGGCCTATGCGGCCGAGAACGACCGCTCGCTGGTCATCAAGGTGGCGACAGCCGGCAGGGTCATGCTGTTCCCGGGCGATATCCATGCGGTCGGGGAACGGGCGCTGCTCCGGAGCGTCCCGGACCTTGCCTGCGACCTGGTNNGGGGACGGGAATCTCTACCGCCATCCTGCGGACGAGGTCGTGGAACGGTACCGCGAAAAGGGGGCCGCGCTCTACCGGACGGACCGCCACGGTGCGATCATGGTCAGGCTCGGGCAGCAGGGACTGAACGTCAGGACGTGGGCGGACCTGGCGCTCCAACGGATATCTCTGGCGAAGCGAGATGACTGGTGGACGATAGAACGGTCGAACTGGAAGCGGGTGGCGATCAGGACAGCGGGGATTTGATCGGGAAGACCTTCAGGAAGTTCAGAAATTCCTTGGCCGTGTGGGTGCTGTAGTTGCGCTTGGGCGAGATGATGCTGAAGTTCCGGTGGAACTTGAGGTCCTTGAACGTGGCGGCCTTGAGGAGCCCCTGCTTGAGCCACTTGCGGACGGCCCAGCCCGACATGATGGACACGCCGATCCCCTCCTCCACCGCGCCCTTGATCGCCTCGGTGCTGCCCATGACGAGGGTGATCTTGAGCTGGTCGAGCTTGATGCCGTGCTCCTCCAAAAGTTTCAGGATGATCTGGCGCGTGCCGGAGCCCTCCTCGCGCNNGCTTGATGCCGTGCTCTTCCAGGTGCTTCAGGATGATCTGGCGCGTGCCGGAACCCTCTTCGCGAAGGATGAGCGGTTCCTTGGTCAGTTCGATGGCCGGCAAGTTCCGGCGCTCTGCCCAGGGATGCGCAGGCGACATGACCACGACCAATTCATCGGAAAGCAGCGTCTCCACCGAGAACCGCTGCTTGCTCACGTCCCCTTCCACCAGGGCGATGTCGATCTCGCCGGCGTTCAGCTTTTCCGTGATGGTCTTCGTGTTGTTCACCACAAGGGATATGTTGACCTGGGGTACCTTCTTCTTGAACGCGGAGATGATGTGCGGGAGGAGGTAGTTGCCGATGGTGGAGCTGGCGCCGATGGAGAGCGACCCCTTGATGGCGCCGGTGATCTCGCTGATGTTCTGCTGGGCCTCGGCATAGAGCGCCAGGATCTCCTTGGCGCGCTTGTACAGGATCTCGCCCGCAGGCGTGAGGTTGATTGTATTGCCGGACCGGTCGAAGAGACGCGTCTCGTAGAGCTCCTCCATGGCCTGGATCTGCAGGCTCACCGCAGGCTGCGTGAGGTGGATGACCTCCGAAGCCTTGGAAAAGCTCTTCGTCTCGGCAACGGCGCAAAACACTCTCAGCTTGTGGTCTTCCATAATTGGGTGTGAGGGTTCAAGACGTGCTGCGGATCCTTCGGCGACGATGAATATTTATAAATCAAGTGGTTAGGTTTGTCAAGCGGTTTAAGGGCGGGAAACTCCGTTATATGCAATCTGGAACGACTTAAACGTGGACCGAGAGCCCCATGCATGCCACACCGGCCGCCGGCGTGGACCCTGCCCGGGAAGATTCCCGGCCCATCTTATCGCGGTTCCAGGACAACCCGGTTCTTTGTGAGGGAGACCTCGCGCACCTCGCCCCGTATGCGCTTTTCCTCGCCGAACAGGTTCCGGAGCACCACCTCGCCACCCTCGGAGCGGATAAGGTTCACCGACTCCAGGACCAGCTCTTCCCGGTCATTTTTCCGCACATAGGCCTTGAGATCGCACATGGTTGCCTCCTCGTTTGTTCACGTAGCTTTCGTATTTGTTATACCATGCCACGACCGTCTTCGCAAGGGTCCCGGGTCCACGGCCTTCCCAGCAGGGCCGCTAGAACGACATCGAATAGGTGACGTTGGCGATGAAGTCGGGGGCGCCGGCAGTGTCCGGGTCCTCGGTCAGCGAGAACTCGATGCTGCTTGAGCCGAATACGTACCGCCCGCCGAACGTCAGGAGGATCCCCGGCCAATCGCCCTGCCGGATGCCCGTTCTCGGATAGGGCGAGCCGGCGACCAGGGTCTGGACGATGACGCTGAAACGGTCCCACCAGGCCGCCTCGACGCCGAACCCTGCATAGGCGTACGTGCGCATGGGGATGGTCTGGTAGCTCTTCAGGTCCCCGGGAACCACCACGCCGACATTCCCATATCCGCGGTACTTCCTCCCCAGGTCCAGGTCAACAAGCACGGCGAATGCCGCGTCAACGCTCCCATTTCCGTATCCGGCCTTCGCGTCGCCCAAGGGAAGCTCGACGTTGGCCATAAGGCTCACCAGGGGCTTCGCATCATTCACCACCCGTTTGAGCGTCAGGCGGACATCCCCGATCCCGGTCTTGTCGTTCTCCGTTATGATGACCGGTTTGCCCTGATACAGGACCTCGTACAGGAACTCATTATACGGCCGCGCGCTCCTGCCGTAATCTCCCGTACCGAGGGCATCATGGTAGCTGCTGAGGGGTCGGTCAAGAAAGCCCTCAGTGGGACGGAGCACTGGAACGTCGAGTCCCAGCTCGGTCCGCGCACCCAGCGTCTTTTTCAAGCGGATATTGAGCTCCGTCAGCTCGAGGTCCATGTTGACCGTCCAGGCAGGGGTCGTTTCGATCACATACACGCTTGAATGGGTGAGCGAGACCGTCGCCGAATCCCGTACCGCGGCGCTTTCCAGATAGGGGGGATCGAGTGGAAGAAAAATGGGGAACTGGTTCCGCACCTGGAGCGGGCCGTCAAAAGAGCCTGCGGGAGCAGGCAGCATGAGGACCCCGATGAACAAGAACAGGGTAAAAAGAGATCGTTTCATGTCGATGGATTGCCGGCCGGAACGATGTGACCTCGGCCAAAGTCGGTCTATTGTATCATGGAACAGGGAATTTGCAATCCCCCGGCAACGGTCCGCCGGGAGAAACCGCGGGTCTTGAGCGACCTGTTCCCGATGCAATCACTGCTGTTGACATCGCGTGTACTCAGGCATATACTTTTTGAACAATGGGATATGTTGAGACGATCAAATTGGCATCGCGGTCTCTTCAAAACTCTTCTTATTCATTTAACCTGCTGCTCTTGCTGAACGAAAAGCTTTCTCTATCATTTCTCCCTCTCCTGTTCCTGCTTCTGACGACTGCAGTGTTCGAAGCACCATCGTTTGCGGGTTCGCGCCCCACTTCACCCTCCGTGCCAAAAATCGCAGTTCTCGCACCGGTCGCTCCCTGGTCTCCCCAATGCAGGGGGGACGTGCAAAAAGACGATCGCCTCAGCAAGCTGTGTCCGATCCTGCATGGCATTGCCGGTGCTGCTCACTCGGCCTTGCTCGGTTCATTTAATATCTTCGGCTACACGGGAGGCGACCAAATAAGGCAGGAAGTGAGGGAGCGCATGCGTTCGTGCATATCAGAGGCTGCGGGGAGCAGGCATATGTCAGAGGAGTGCGAAAAGCATTTTGCCGAACTGCTGGGCAATGATTATTACATTACGGGCAGGGTCGACTTTACGGATAAAATCTGGTCAGTGAGTTTCGAACTCCACGACAT
>JAFNGD010000210.1:0-1292 GCA_017885365.1 Nitrospirota bacterium | reverse complement strand
GAAGCAGGTGCCGGAGCTGCCCGTGGATGACGGGCAGGTGACCGTCACTTTCGAGAGCGTGCTGCCGTATGAGGCGGCGATGTACGTTGACGGGCAACTCCTGTGTCCGAAAACACCATGCCGAAGGCGACTCTCACCAGGAGTGCACCAGGCGAGATTCGAGAAAGAGCGCCACACCCCTGCTCACTTGGAATTCAATGCCGAGGACGAGATGGAGGTGAAGGCAACGCTCAGTCCCCGCTTCGGGTGGATCAACGTGGAGACGATGAACGGTCTCCACGTCGTGGTCGACGGTAAATTTGTGGAGTTCCCCCTCGTGTGGCAGGAGGTGGACGAGGGGAAGGTCATCTCGGTTGCTATTGCCGACAACCCGTGCTACCGTTCGCTCACCGAGCTGGTAACGATAAAGGGTGGGGAACGCAGGACCGTGAAGCTGGAAGCGAAGCCAAGGCTTGCGGGCCTCAGGGTGAATGCCTATGACGAAAAGGGAAAACCGGTCAACTCCTCTGTGAAAATGAACGACGGCATCGTCGGCAAGACCGGAGAGACACTCAAGGTACCGCTCTGCTCGACAATCGTAACAGTGCCGATCGATGGCGATATTTTTGGGACGAAATTGCAGCTGAAAGAGGATGAGGTGACCGTCATCACCGCGAAGGCCGCGCCTCGGGTCAAGAAGGACGCGATGGTTATGCTGCCGGGCGGGTCCTATACCACTACCATGGAGTACACGAACCGCGAGGTGACCGTCAAACCCTTCCTGCTGGATGTCGCGGAAGTGACGGCTCGTGCATACCGTTCCTGCGTCTGGTTTGGGAAGTGCACGAAGCCGATACACGAGACATGGAAAAAGTCTCTTGAGCGTCTTGTGAACAAATATACGTTCGGCGAAGGATTCCTTGGTTCACGCCCCGATATACCCATATTCTACGGGTGCACGTATGGAGAATCCGGAAAGGATAACCACCCGATCAACTGCGTGAACTGGGAGCAGGCGGATGCATACTGCTCGTGGGTAGGGAAGCGTCTCCCAACCGAGGAGGAATGGGGCTGGGCTGCGCGAGGAGCGGAGCGGGGAACGGCGTACCCCTGGGGCAACGAAGCGCCGACCTATGATCACCTCTGCCAGGATGGAGAGGGAGGCACGCACGAATTGAGGATGCAGCGCGGGTTCTCTCAAACCTGTGCGGTCGGTGCCTACCCTCTGGGCGACAGCCCGCAAGGGATAAAGGACCTTGGCGGGAATGTCGCGGAATGGACATCGTCCAAAGATACAGACAGCCCCGGCAGTG
>JAFNGD010000209.1 GCA_017885365.1 Nitrospirota bacterium | reverse complement strand
TTCTCCTTCGGCGACTATTTCAAGAAAGAGGCCATCGAGTTCGCCTGGGAGTTCCTGACGAAAGAGGTCAAGCTCCCGGCGGACAAGCTCTGGGCCACGGTGTACAAGGACGACGACGAGGCCTTCGAACTGTGGCGCACCGTTGTCGGGCTTCCTGCCGAGCGCATCGTGCGGCTGGGCGAGAAGGACAACTTCTGGTCCATGGGCGACACCGGGCCCTGCGGTCCCTGCTCGGAGATCATCATCGACCAGGGCCCTGAGATGTCCTGCGGCAAGCCCGGCTGCGCCGTGGGATGCGACTGCGACCGCTACCTCGAGATCTGGAACCTGGTGTTCATGCAGTACAACCGCGACGCGACCGGCAAGCTCACGCCGCTTCCGAAACCGTCCATAGACACCGGCATGGGGCTTGAGCGCGTGTCCGCCGTGTCACAGAAGGTGAAGAGCAACTTCGAGACCGACCTGTTCCAGTCCATCATCAAGGAGATCGCCGCGCTGGCGGGCGTTCCGTACCACAAGGATGAGCAGACCGACATCTCCTACCAGGTTTGTGCCGACCATCTCCGGTCCATGACCTTCCTGATCTCCGACGGCGTGCTGCCGTCGAACGAGGGCAGGGGCTATGTGCTCCGGCGCATCCTGCGACGCGCGAGCCGCTACGGCAGGCTCATTGGCATCAACAAGCCTTTCCTGTATAAGCTCACCGGCTCGGTGGTGGACGAGATGAAGGGCGCCTACCCGGACCTTGCGGATTCGCGCGAGCACGTGGCCAAGGTGGTCTTGCTCGAAGAGGAACGCTTCGCAACAACGCTCGAGTCCGGCCTGGCGCTCCTGAACGAGACCGTGGAGAAGCTCAAGGCAGACAAGAAGGTGATGATCCCGGGGGATGTGCTGTTCAAGCTCTACGACACCTTCGGATTCCCGCTGGACCTTGTGGCCGACATGGCGCGCGACATGCACTTCGAACTTGATGAGGAAGGCTACCGCAAGGCCATGCAGGAGCAGCGCGACAAGGCGCGCGCAGCCTGGGCAGGCTCGGGCGAGGAGAAGGTCAAGCCGGTCTACAAGGAGGTTGCCGCGGGCGTCAAGCGGACTGCGTTCACCGGCTACGGGATGCTCGAAGACACCGGAGAGATCGTCGCACTTATCAAGGGCGACAAGAAGGTCACCGAAGTGAAGGAGGGCGACGAGGCGGAGATCATCCTCGACCAAACACCCTTCTACGCAGAGTCGGGCGGACAGGTGGGCGATCGTGGCGAGCTGCTCGGCGAGGGAGCAAAGTTCGCAATCAGCGACACGGTCAAGCCAGTGGAAGGCATCTTCGTGCACAAGGGCACGGTGAAGAAGGGCGGCTTCAAAATCGGCGACGCGGTGCTGGCCAAGGTGAACACCGAGGAGCGGATGGACACGGTGCGCCACCACACGGCGACGCATATTCTGCATGCCACGCTCCGTTCGGTGCTGGGCGAGCACGTGAAGCAGGCCGGCTCGCTCGTGGCGCCGGACCGGTGCCGGTTTGACTTTACGCACTACACGGCCCTGTCGGAGCGCGAGAAGGAGCGCATCGAGGAACTCGTGAATGAGCGGATCATCGAGAACCATCCGGTCGAGACCGCCGAGATGGACATCGACCAGGCCATTGCCACGGGCGCCATGGCGCTCTTTGACGAGAAGTACGGAGACAAGGTGCGCGTCGTCACCGTGAAGGACGTCAGCAAGGAGCTCTGCGGCGGCACCCATGCACAGGCTTCCGGCGACATCGGCCTCTTCAAGATCGTATCCGAAACGGGCATCGCCGCAGGTGTGCGGCGGCTCGAGCTCCTGGCCGGACGGCGCGCCTATCAGACGGTCCGGCAGGAAGAGCAGAGCCTCCGCGAGATCAGCCAGCTGCTCAAGGCCTCGGACCCCGACGTGGTCGGACGGGTCGAGAGGCTCATCAGCCAGCTCAAGGACGCCGAGAAGGAGCTCGACCGTCTGAAGCATAAGATGCAGACGTCCGAGGCAGGGGCAATCGTGAGTGATGCAAAGATGATCAAGGGCGTCCGGGTGCTTGCCCGGCGCGTGGAGAACATGGACCCGAAGGACCTTCGGGACTTCGGGGACAAGCTGCGGAACAACATCAAGAGCGGCATCCTTGGTCTGGGACTGGCCAAGGACGACAAGGTGAGCATCGTCGTGATGGTCTCGAAGGATCTGGTGCCCCGCTTCCACGCGGGCAACCTCATCAAGGAGATGGCCGCGGTGCTCGGCGGCACGGGCGGCGGCAAGCCCGACCTGGCCCAGGCCGGCGGCAAGGACCCGTCGAAGCTCGACGCGGCGCTCCAGGAGCTGTACGCAGCGGTCGAACGGTCTGCGTAAGACGGACGATCCTTTCGCGCACAAGCGGTCATTCCCCTGCTGGCATGACCGCTTTTTATCATGCATCAACTCATCCGCCCGGTTCCTTTCCCTACCTGAATCCAGGAGCGAGCGCATTCCCCATAGCTTGCTACGGGGTTAGCGAGCGATTAGGATAAACACTACCCTGAGGATCGAAGCTCCATGCCTCTTGCAGTGTGGAGCTTAAATCCAGGAGCGAGCGCATTCCCAGCAGCTTGCTACGGGGTTAGCGCGCGATCAGAATAACGATAACCTCCTTGGAGGATCGAAGATTCCCTGCCGATTACTGCAGGGACCTTCAATTCCTTTCTATGCTATAATAGAGCCAGTCAATTGAAGCATATGATGCTATGCTGTTATCTCGTTGATATCATTCATGAAGGAGGGCGCCATGTTGATCGGAGAGGTCATTAAGAAGGCAATGCTGGTCGGTCTGGGAGCACAGGAGAAGGCAAAGGAGTTCGTCGAAGAGCTGGTGAAGGCCGGCGAGCTTTCGAAGAGCGAGGCCTCGACGCTCGTGAAGGAGTGGTCCGCCAAGGCCGAGGAGAGCACCAAGGAGTTCGACAAGCGCGTCAAGGAGACCGTTGCCAACGTCCTCGAAAAGCTCAACATCCCGACCCGCGAGGACATGGAAAAGCTCGAGAAGAAGGTCCAGGCCTTGAACAGCCGGCTCAAGAAGCTCGAGGGCGGGGCATCGGAGGAGTAGTCTCTCCGGGTGATATGCCATGTCCTTCCTGGGGTTCTGGAGAAGACACTACCGGGACATCCCCCGCGTCAGGCAGATCCTGCTCGTGGCGTCGCGCCACGGGTTCGGACATCTCGTCGAGGAGACGGGGCTCCAGCGCGTCCTGTCCGTGGGAAGGCGCCTGGTCTCTTTCCGCAAACAGCCGCTGCCCGGCCACCGACTGCACGCACCGGAGCGGCTCCGCCTCATGTTCGAGGAGTTGGGGCCCACATTCATCAAACTGGGCCAGGTCCTCGCGTGCAGGCCCGACCTCCTTCCCCTTGAGTATGCGAAAGAGCTTGCCAAACTGACCGATTCGGTCGCGCCCTTCCCGTTCGCAGAGGCCCGGGAGATCATCGAGAAGGACCTCGGCGCGCCGCTCGGCTCCCTGTTCACCTCCTTCGAACCCGCGCCCATCGCGGCTGCGTCCATTGCCCAGGTGCACCAGGCCGTGCTGCCTGACGGCCGGGAGGTGATGGTCAAGGTCCAGCGGCCCCATATCGAGGAGAACATCACCCGGGACATCAGCATCCTGCGCGGCATCGCCCAGATCATCGACACCCACGTACACGAGCTCCAGCCCTTTAACGTGCCGGGCATCGTGGAGGA
Organism: Nitrospirota bacterium; assembly: GCA_017885365.1. Next base: position 2,472 of record JAFNGD010000209.1, on the reverse strand, counting down.
ATTTTCGCGCACCATCAACAAGGAGCTCGACTTCTTCATCGAGGGATCCAGCGCAGCCCAGCTCCGGAGCAACTTCGAAGGCAGCGATTCGCTCTACATCCCCGAGGTCCATGCGGACCTCTCGAGCAAGCGCGTCCTGGTCCTCGAGCGGATCGACGGCGTGCGCATCGACGACTACGCGGGGATCGAGCGCATGGGCTTCGACCGGAAGGAGATCGCACTTAAGGGAGCAGGCGGTTTTTTCAAGATGGTCCTGCAGGACGGGTTATTCCATGCGGACCCCCATCCCGGCAACATCTTCGTGCTTGCCGACGGCAGGCTCGGCCTCGTGGACTTCGGCATCATGGGCCGGGTGACCGAGGAGAACCGGGAGCATTTTGCCAGCGTCCTCGTGGCCCTCGCCGGACATGACTATGACGCCCTGACGCGGCAGTATGTGAACCTGGGATTCGTGTCCGAGGAATCGGTCGACATCGACCGGTTCAAGCAGGACCTGAAGGAGGACCTCGCCGAGCTCCTGGAGCCCTACTACGGTATGAAGATCCGGCAGATCGACTTCGGGACCTACGTGGAGCGGGTCACCAACCTGCTGCATCGCCACAAGCTCAAGGTCCCGCAGAACCTCTACCTCATGGACAAGGCCCTGCTCACCCTCGAGGGGATCCTGAAGCAGCTCGACCCGGGGTTCGACTACTTCGCGGCGGCGCAGCCCTACGTGGAGGAGCTGGTCAAGCGGAAGCATCATCCGCGACAGCTGCTTCGCACTGCACGGAAGAACCTCATCGCCCTGTCCGATCTGGCGGACAACCTGCCGCGCCAGCTGAGAAGCGTGGTCGGCAAGGTCCTGCGGGGCGACATCCAGGTGAAGCTCCAGCACGAAGGACTCCGGCATGCCGTCCGGGACCTCGACAAGTCCAGCAACCGGATCGCCTTCAGCCTCATCACCGCCGCCATCATCGTGGCATCGTCCATCATCATCCACTCCGGCCAGGGCCAGAAGCTCTTCGGGCTGCCCGTCTTCGGCCTCATCGGCTACGTCATCGCCGGCCTCTTCGGCATCTGGATCATCATCGGCATCCTCCGCTCGGGACAGCTCTGATCCAATAAACGGCAGTTGCAACCGCAGATGAACACGGTTACCGTCTAGGATCAAAAACAGAGACCGGATCGAGAATGTTGCCCGATAGGTGGACCACGGTTTTGATGTAAGTCCTCTTAAACGTTTTAATCCTTGGTCACATTCCCTTTCAAGCTTATCGTATTGACGAACGACGCCGGAAAAGTATATAGTAATGACCGATTCCCGAGGGATGTTCGCCCATGAAATCAAGAAAAGGCCCTTCCTTTATGGTCAAACATTGGAATACCGTCACGACGTGGGTCAAGGCCCATATCTGGGTGACCTTTATCGCCGCTACGATCGTGCTCTTGACGGCGATCCATTTCTACGTGGCACTGTTCGTGCCGCTGTCCTCGGAAAAAGCGTGGAAAGAGGTCCAGGTGACCGAGGGCATGAGCTTCAAGGCCATTGCCGCGACGCTCCGGAAGGAAGGCATCATCCGGTACCGTGGATACTTCGAGATCATCGGCCGCCTCCAGGGCATCACGCGCAAGGTGCGGACGGGGTACTACGGCCTCGGCAGCCACATGAGCATGTGGGAGGTGCTCGAGGCCCTGCGCAAAGGAAAGATCATCGAATACGAGGTCGTGATCCCGGAAGGCTATAACCTCTACCAGATCGGCTGGACCCTCACGGGCACGCCGCTCATCTCGTCGGACCCCGACGATTTCATCAAGGTTGCAACGGACAAGAAGCTCGCCCGCTCCCTCGGCATCGACGCGGACCGGCTCGAGGGCTATCTGTTCCCGGACACCTACTACCTCCCGAAGGGCATCACGGTGTTGGATATCGCCAAGCGCATGGTCCAGCGGTACAAGGACGTGTTCACCGACGACCTGCGGAAGCGCGCCCGCGAGCTCGGCTTAACCGAGCACCAGATCATCACGCTGGCGTCGATCGTGGAGAAAGAGGCAAAGGTGGACTCTGAGCGGAAGCTCATCGCCGCGGTGTACTACAACCGGCTGAAGAAGGGCATGAAGCTCCAGGCCGACCCGACGGCGGTCTACGGCCTGAAGGCGTGGATCACCAAGGTCTCGGCGCAGGACCTGAAGCGGAAATCACTCTACAACACCTATCTCCACAAGGGCCTGCCGCCCGGCCCCATTGCGAACCCCGGCCGGGGAGCCATCCTTGCCACGCTCTATCCGGAACATGTCGATTATCTTTTCTTTGTTGCCCAGGGCGACGGCAGTCACTATTTTTCGAAGGACTTTAACGAGCATGGAAAGGCAGTGGGAAGGTATCGCTCGAACAAGAAGAAAGCGAAGCAGCAGACGAAAACAAAGCAGAAAACCGCAGTCAGTCAGCAGTAGGCGGCGGTCAGGCGGAGAATCCAGGAGCGAGCGCATTCC
>JAFNGD010000208.1:1914-2596 GCA_017885365.1 Nitrospirota bacterium | reverse complement strand
ACTCGGAGGTCCTTGAGCGTGAGGCTCACGCGGTCGAACTTCTTCGTATAGGCCAGCACCGCGGGGTCGCCCTCCTTGCGGACGCGCTCGATAATCTCTTTCACCGCTGCGGCGACCTCGTCGGTCGCCATCTCGCCGCGATCGATGATGCGCTTCAGTTCGGCAACGATGTCCTTCTGTTTTGAATCGAGGATATTCATAAAACCTCAATAGAATATTTTACCGCAGAGGTCGCTGAGGACGCAGAGGAAATCCAGCCTTAAATTCGCATTAAGAATCCGGGCTGCTTTTCTCAGCGGTCTCTGCGTTCTCCGCGGTGAAAAGCTGTTTAAACTCTCTTGATGTCCGCACCGAGATCCGACAGCTTCTGCTCGATATTATCATATCCCCGATCGAGATGGTAGATGCGCGAGATGACCGTCTGCCCCTCGGCAGCGAGGCCTGCCAGGATGAGCGACGCGCTTGCTCGGAGGTCCGTGGCCATGACCGGTGCCGCCGAGAGCTTCGGCACGCCCTTCACCACGGCGCTCCTGCCCTCGACCACGATGTCGGCTCCCATGCGCCGGAGCTCGGCCACGTGGGTGAACCGGTTCTCGAAGATGGTCTCATTGATGACGCTGGTACCGTCGGCAAGGGCCATGAGGCTCATGAACTGGGCCTGCATGTCCGTCGGGAATCCCGG
>JAFNGD010000208.1:0-1840 GCA_017885365.1 Nitrospirota bacterium | reverse complement strand
GGCGGCGGCGATCACGAAGGTGCCGGTCTCGATCCGGTCCGGCAGCACGGCGTGGTCCATGGGCCGGAGTTTCTCGACGCCGGTGATCGTCATGACGTCGGTGCCGGCGCCTTCGATCTTCGCGCCCATGCCGATGAGCGCGTTCGCCAGGTCCACGACCTCGGGCTCCCGGGCGGCGTTCTCCAGGACCGTCACTCCCTCGGCAAGGCTTGCCGCCATCAGGAGATTTTCGGTGCCCGTCACGGTCACGGTGTCAAAGTAGATATGCGCTCCCTTGAGNNGCCGGGCGCCGATGGCGCAGCCGCCAGGCAGCGAGACCCGCGCCTTGCCGAAGCGGGCCACCAGGGGCCCAAGCACCAGCACGGACGCGCGCATGGTGCGCACGAGGTCGTAGGGCGCCTCGGGATCGTGCAGCTTCGACGAGTCGAGGACAACGCGGTGGTCCTTCAGCTCGAAGGCGACCCCCATGTTCCGGAGGATCCTGCCGAGCGTCGTGACGTCCACGAGCGCAGGGACGTTGGCGATCCTGTGCTCGCCTTCAGCCAGAAGCCCCGCCGCGATGATGGGAAGCGCCGCGTTCTTGGCCCCGCTGATGGCGACCTCGCCGTGCAGCTTTTTGCCGCCGTTGATAACGATGGTTTTCATGAGTGTATTTGCCACTAAGGCACTAAGACACGAAGAATAAATTCGATAAAAAGTATTTCTTCGTGCGCTTTGTGTTCTTCGTGCCTTCGTGGTGAAGTATTTATTTTCTTCGAACGACGATCACCCGTTCGATCCCCGCCAGGTCCTTCACGAGCTCGATTGATCCGAACCTGCCTGTATCGTCGAGGATCTTCCTGAGCCTTGTTGACTGGCCGATGCCCATCTCCATGATGAGCGAGCCACCGGTCTTCAAGTACTCCGGTGCTTCATGGAGGATCCTCTCCGCGATCTCGGTACCCTCTGGGCCGGCGATGAGCGCCATCTCGGGCTCGAAATCCCTCACCTCGGGTTGGAGCGTCGCCAGTTCGTCGCTCCTGACATAAGGCGGGTTCGTCACGATACAATCGAGCCTGCCCCGAAGGTCCATCTCCTCGACCGGCCCGAAGAGGTCGCCGTCGAGGAACCGTATACGATCGGCCACACCGTTCTGCCGGGCGTTCTCCTGGGCGATATGCAGAGCACGGTCGGACCGGTCGGTGGCGAAGAACCGCGCCTTTGGCAGCTCTTTAGCGAGGCTTATTACGATGCAGCCGGAGCCGGTGCAAAGATCGATGATGACCGGCGCGGGATGTCCGGTGACCGTCTTTAGCGCCGCTTCGACGACGAACTCGGTCTCGGGCCTCGGGATCAGCACGTCCGGCGTTACCTTGAACGAAAGGCCCCAGAACTCCTGGATGCCGGTGATGTACTGGAGCGGCTCGCGCACGGACCGCCGGTCGATGCTCTTCTCGAATATGCGCAGGCCCTGGTCGTCGAGCTGGTCCTGCATATGGATGAGGAGCCAGGCGCGGTCCCTGCCCATGGCATGGCAGAGGAGGACCTCTGCGTCAAGCCGGGCGTTCGGTACTTTGTGCGCCGACAAGCGCGCGGCTGCTCTCTGTATCGCTTCAGCGATGGTCACATTCTTAATAAAACCGATGGTGGGAAGGTGGGAAGCAGAGAAGTTAGGACGAGGATCGGATCTTATTCATCTTCGTACCTTCCTACCTTCTCAACCTCTCACCTTCTCAAAGGTTCTTAAGCCGTTCCGCGTTGTCGTGCGCGGTCAGGGCGTCGATGAACTCATCGATATCTCCGTCCATGACCGCATCGATCTTGTACAGAGAGATGCCGACGCGGTGGTCCGTGACCCGGC
>JAFNGD010000207.1 GCA_017885365.1 Nitrospirota bacterium | reverse complement strand
AGCGAGATCATCTCGTTGCTCGTGATGGGATCGAGCGTGGCCGGCCGGCCGTATTCCCCGTAGCTCAGGGAGCCTCCGTCGGGCCTGCCGTCCTGCTTGGAGGCCGCCCCGGCAGGGGCCGTCACCAGCACGGCAAGGGTCATGACCAGTATCAGAACCATCGGTGTCCGTTTCATATTCCCCTCCTCAAAAAGGTACTCATATCAAATCAAGGCGTTCACCGCAGAGCACGCGGAGGACGCAGAGAAAAATCAAGCAAAAATCTATCCTGTTTAATGAGTAATTAAATCATTACGCATCATGCCGATATGTGTCTTCAGCCGTTCTTTGGCCTTCTCTGCGGGCTCTGTGATCTCTGCGGTAAAAAACTAATTAATCTTCACGTCCCCGGCGCTCTTTTGCTCCATGGAATAGATGCCCTGCAGGGCCTCCTGGATCTGGCGCACCTGGGGGAACTGCTTGCTCATCTCGAAGTAGATCTCCAGGGCCTCGGAGAACTTCTTTGTGCGGTAATAGGCATCGGACAGGTCTACGAGCATCACCGGGTCGTTCGACTCGATCTTGTTCTTGTTCCCCTTGTCCCTGCCCGCCTCAAGATAGGAGACGGCCTTCGCCGTATCCTTCTTCGAGAGATAGTACCTGCCGAGTCCGCTGTTCAGGATGGCGAAGCGCTTGCCGTCGCCTGCCTCGACCACGCCCGCAGAGGTCTGCGCGATGCGGGGGCAGTCGATCCTGAGCCTGCCGCAGGTCACCAGAATGTCGGACAGGAGCTCAGGATCTCCCGGCTGCTTCTGCGTCAGCTCGTCCCATACGCCGATGGCCTCGGCCTGCTTCCCCTTCTGCTGCTGCAGCGCCCCCTGGCGGACCATGGCCTTGTTCTTGTACTGCGGCGGCATCTGGGGAGCAGCGAGGAACAGGGCTGTTGCCTTCGCCGCCTGGTCCGCATTCCCGGCGAGCGCCTGGGCCTCGCCAAGGTAGTAGTTTGCGATGCCCTTGAGCTGCGGATCCGAGGCCGCCTTCTCAAGCGATGCCAGGCCGGCCTGGAGATAGAACGCCGCAAGGTTCGGCAGGACCTGAAGGTCGTAGAACGTGATCACCTTGCTCTTGCTGATGGTCTCGCGGTACGAATAGGATTTCATATCTGCGCGCTGAAGCAGGTCGAAGCCTTTGTCGAGGGATCCCGCCCGTGCGTACACGCCCAGGCAGTTCTTCGCGGCGATGAGGGATGTCGGTTTGCCGCCCTTCTTGACGTCCGCCAGCACTTCATCGCACAAGGCAACGGGATCTTTTTCTACAAGGCCTGCCCTGCTGTACGCAGCGGCAAGCTCGGTCTTTACGTCGGGATCGGAACTGTTAATGCCGCCCCAGAGCTCTTGCGCCTTCTGCCGATCTTTCCTCAGGTTCGCCGCCGTGCCCATCGCGATCTTTGCGATGGCCTTGTACCTGGCATCGCCGCCGCCAGCGAGGAACTTCTCGAGCGGCGCCTGCGCGGCGTCCGCCTTCCCGCCCTCCACTTGCGCGAGCCCGAGATACAGGTCGCTGTACATGCTGCGGCCCGCCCCGCGGTCCGCGGCGAGCCGTCTGAGATAATCGGTGTTCACCGCGCCTGACATCCGGGCGAGCTCGCGGTGCAGCTCGGCGTTCCTAAGATAGATCATGCCGAGGGCGAGCCGTGCCGACGACTGCTTGCTCTGCTCCAGCGAAGAGAGCGCTGCGCGGAGGTCGCGGCCGGCGTCCTCGTACCGGTGCTTCTCATAGGCCTTCATGGCCTTCTGGACCGGGTCATCGGCGGCATAAGCCGGACCGAAGACTAGCGTCAGAAATATTGTCAGGAACAGGATCCCGTACATGCAGTCTCCTTAAACGAACACGGCAAACTACCTTTTTCACCGCAGAGAACGCGGAGCACGCTGAGAACTTCCAGAACCAACGAAGGACTGCTTATGGTTTTCTTTCAGCCTTCCTCTGCGATCTCTGCGACCTCTGCGGTAAAAAGCTTCTCGCCGTTACCCGTTCCGCCTTCGCATCATTCCTTCAACCTTGCCACGAAGATCTGGTCCCACTGGTCCACCTGGGCCCGGAACGCTATGGTCCCGTCGGGCGAGCATGCCACGTCATGGTTCATCTTGGTGTCGGTCTTGAGGAGCCGGGGCGTCCTCGCAGATATGTTCACCACGTAGAGGGGGTGGTATTCCTGCCGGTCGTTCCTCACATACACGATCCTCTTGCTGTCCGGCATCCACGCGGGCCCTCGCTCCACGTCGGGGACCACATCGACGGCCACGGCCTTCGCGGCAAGCCCGGCACCCCTTGTCGGGTCCGAACCGTCAGCGGCGACCACCATGATGGACCAGATCCGCGGATCGCCCAGCGGATTGTAGTTCGAATAGAACGCAATCTTCTTCCCGTCAGGCGACCAGACCGGACGGATGTCGTCGTGCTCCCAGGCCGTGAGCGCCTTGACCGATTCCGCAGGCCTGCTCACGTCGTTGATGACCGCGATGTCGTGGTTCTCGTTGTTCCCCTGCATATAAGCGATCCGCTTCCCGTCCGGCGACCACTGGGGGTAGAGATGTTCTTTCCCGCCCTGGGTGAGCCGCGTCAGCGCACGGGTGCCGGCGTCCATGAGGTAGATATCGCCCTTGCCCGTCCGGCCCGATACGAACACGATCGTTTTCGACGATGGCGACCAGTCGGGCTGGCCGTCCTTCTCCTTGTGCTCCGTGACGCGGGTGACCGACTTGCCGCCCATGTCGCCCAAGTAGAGGTCGTAATTCCCCTCGCCGCCGTTGCTCATGAACACAAATCGGTCCTCCCGCGGCGACCAGGAGATGCCGGCGTTGTAGCTGATGTCCTCCACCACGCCGGGGAAGAAGAACTTCATNNCCCGAACGGGACCAGACGGGATTGCCGTCGTTCCTGCCGGACTCGACCGCGGTGAAGGGCCGGACAAAGACCGGTTCTATCGTCTCGACCTTCCTGGCCGGCTCCGCGGGAGCCGTCTGGGTTGGCAGGGATACCGGCGCTGCGTCCTCCGCGCCGACGCCGCGTGCCAACGCGATCAGCGCCAGGAGGCACCACACCGCAAATCCGGACCCGCGTCCCCCTCTTCTCCGGTCTACAAACGTCATACCCTACCGTTACAAGTTCCTGATCTGGTCCCAGTACTTCTGGGCGGCCTGGCGGCTCTGTTCATAGGTGCTGTTCCCCTCAAGCTTCTTCGGGAAGAAGTCGAAGTACTCGCGCCAGGCCAAATTTGCATCGTTCAGCACCGTGGTCTTTTTCGTGATCAGATAGAGTTTATGGTACGAGAGCGCCAGATAATAATAGGTGTCGTGCACGGCCTCATCATACCGCATCGTCGGGAAGAACCGCGTGTTCTGCTTGGCGATCTGAAGCTTCTGGAGGGCCTTGGCAAAGTTCTGGGCCGCCTCCTGCTTGTCCGTCGCCACCAGCGCGTTGCCTTTCTCGTAATAGGCGTGGCCCAGGTTGGTGAAGGCCACGGAGAACTGCTTGTAGATCAACTGCTGGTTCTCGGGAAGGGACAGCACGTTCTCGAACTCCCGGATGGCCGCGTCGAAGTCGTTCTTCTCGTCAAGGTAGATCGTGGCAAGCCGGTGGTGCGACTCGGAGTAGTCGGGATGGCCCTTTTCCGTGCTGCGGTACGCGGCGATGGCCCCGTCAATATCGCCTTTCTGCTCCGCCCTCTCTCCGATCTTCAGAAAGTCCTTGTGGAGGATGACGGCCCTGCCCCCGGTGCGGTCCTCGGTCTTCGAGGCGAACTCGACCACCTCTTCCCAGTCGCGGTAGTCGCCGCCCAGGGAGATCCTCACTGTATGGAATCCGAGGGTCACGAGCCTGCCGTCGGTGATGGGCGTCCTGCCGATCTTGTCCCCGTCAACGGAGACGTCGGCCCCGGAGGGCTGCGAATCCACCTTGAACACGGCATTATTCACCGTGAGGGTATATTCCTTCACGTCCCGGCTCTTCTCGACCCACATCTTGTCGCTCACCTGCTGGTAGCCGTGGCGGTAGAGCACCAGGTCGTACTTCTTGCCGAGCCGGACCGGCACTTCGGCCTTGCCGTCCGCGCCGGTGGTGCTGACCCACTCATCGTTCATGTAGATGTTCACTCCGGCGAGCGGCGTTACGTCAGGCGGCAGCCCGCCCTTCGTGGACAGGACGACCGTGTTCTTCTCCTGCTCCTCGTCCTCGCGGATGACCAGGCGGACGACCCGGTCGCCGAGCGATATCTTCTCGCCTTTTTTCAGGTCCTCCACCTCGGTGACCGAGAACGTATCATCGACCTTCTTTACCTTCAGCCGGCCGATCTCCCGGTAACCGGAGATCTTGCCCGACTCGTCCAGCCGCGGTGTCATGACGCCGAATTCCATGCCCCTGCCGATCTTGTACGCCGTCTTGCCGAGGTTGATCTTGGGCCGTTCCTCCTGGGGCTCGATCACGGTCCCCTCGAAGGGGAACTTGGCCAGCACCGCCGCGGCGATGTCCTTGGCCGCGCCCGCGATGTTCCCCTCGTTCCTGGCCCGTGTCAGCTGGCTGTGCAGGAGCTTGCCGCCGGACGTGTAGAACTTGGTCTCAATCAGGATCCCCTTATCGTCCTTGGCGACGCTGCCCAGGACGATCATGTCCACGGTCCTCTTGAGCGGCGTTTCGCGCCAGCCCTTGACCGTGATCTTCTCGATGTTCAGCTTCGCCTGCTTCATCTCTGCCTGGAGCGTCTTGGTCGGCACTTCCTTGAAACAGCCGAACTTGAAGAGCTGGCCGCCCACGGCCTCCTCGGTCTGGGCGACGATGTCCTTCAGGTCCACGTTCGGCGTGTTACCCACAAAGCGGTAGACGCCGGTCCGGATGGGCTTGGCCGTGGTGGGATAGAAATAGCGCTGGACCGCGATCTCGCCTTCGAGCTTCAGCGACGTCTTCCAGGTCGGGGGAATGTAGCCTGGTGCCGTTATGGCGACCGAGACCTTCTTGCCCGGCTCACCGTCGTAGGTCCAGATCACGCCCCCTTTGGCATCGGTCTTGAGCTCCTTCTTGTCGATGGTGACCGAGAGGCCCGGAATCCCGTTGGACTGGCCGTACTCCTCCGTGAGCGCCGTCACGGTCACGACCACCCGCTTGGAGAGCGCTGCCTCGATCCGCTGTCCCGGCTCCACGGCCCCGGTCTTCTTCCAGGTGGCGTAGCCGGTTTTGGAAACGGCAAGGTCGATGCCGCCCTTGGGCAGGTCCCGGTACTCATACACGAACTCGCCGTTGGTGCCGGTTTTCCCCGCCTCTTTCCCGCCGGCCGTCACCACGGCATCGGCCACGGGCACGCCCTTCTCCTTCGCGGCGATGGTGATGTACCGCGTCGCCGGAAGATCCGCCTCGAAGGCATACTTGTCCACGGTTCCCTTCTTCGGGAGCTTCATGAGGAACGTGGTCTTCCAGGGCCTGATCCGATAGCCGGGCATCTCCTTGGACACGACTACTTCCACCTCAGCGCCGGGTTTTTTGGTGACAGACTTGGCGAACGAGCCGTTGGCTCCGGTCAGACCCTCTGCGACGCCGTCCACCGTCACCGTTGCCTGTGCCGCGGGCCGGCCGTCCATCCGGGCCTTCACCTCAAGGTCCATTTTCTCGCCGGCGCAGCCGGAGAAAAAGATCGCTGCACCTGCGATCAGGACTGCAGTGAGTATACGCTTGACCATATGATGCCTCCTTGATACTGCCTGTGAAAAATGCAGCCGGTACCGGCCAAAGGGCAACCGTACCTTCGCATTTCCTCTGTGCACTGTCTCCGGCGAACTGTTTCGTTCGCGGAAACCGCTTCGCTACATGGTAGGCGGCTGGATGTTCACCTCGCCGGGGTTCACGATCTTGTCCTCGTCNNGGTACCCGATCCTGCTCGCCTCCACCTTGTACTTGCCCGGCGCGAGCTTCCCCTTCCCCGACTCGAACTTGCCTTCGCTGTTCACCGTCACGGCATGAGACGCTTGTTCGAGGGTGGAGGTGATGTTGATCATGTTCACCACCGTACCCTCCGGGCTCTCCTTCGCGGGCGGGATAGGCTGCATGTTGGGGTCCATGAGCTGGAGCGTGCCGTAGATCCTCGGTGAGCATGCGGACAACAGGAGCAGAAAGGCGATCAGGGTGAACTTTTTGGCGTTGCGCATGGTATTCTTCCTCCTGGGCGNNAACTTTGGCGGCTCGACTGGCGTATAAACCGGAACCTCAGCGATCTGATGCGGTTTTCTGTAGCCTCGGAGCTCTGCGTCGCCGGGTTTCCCCGGGTTTGCTCTGAGCAAAGTTCTTATTATGTACGCAGTACCTGCGATGAATCCCGGATAAAGCGCAATCCCCGCACCGTGCTGCAGGGAGTTTCAATAGCATAGACTGTAGCATTTGCACGGAACGATGTCAAGACGGCGGGTGCGCGAAGGGAGCACCGCGAAAAAAAGGCCTCGGGTGCTCAGGTCGGTCCCCGGGCGGCCTTTTTCGCCTGCTTTTGTTCGTACATCCGGGCGTCGGCCTCCCTGATCAGCTCATCCACGGTGACGGGCCTGGCCGGATCGAATATGGAGAGGCCCACGCTCACCGAGAGGCGAAACGTGCCGTCCCGGCGGGCATTGTACTCGGCAAGGTGCTTGTCGAGACGGTCCCGTACCGTAGCGATGCCCGAGTCCGGCGCATTGCCGAGGATCACCGCGAACTCGTCGCCGCCCATGCGGGCGATGATATCGGAATCGCGGAAGGTCTCGCGGAAGATCTGCGCCGTGTCCGCCAGGGCCCGGTCGCCGGACACATGACCGAAGGTGTCATTGATGACCTTGAGATCGTCCAGGTCGGCGAAGAACAGCACCATGCGCTCGTTGTGCCGCCTCGCATGCTTCATCTGCTGCTGCGTGAAGGCAAAGAACCCCCGCCGGTTCGCAAGGCCCGTCTGCTCATCGGTGATCGAGAGCGCCCGCAGGTGGTCCTGCAGTTTCCCGTGCTTGATCCGGACCAGAAGCTCCTGGACCGTGAAAGGCTTCTTGATGAAGTCCGCCGCCCCGGCCCGAATGGCCTCGTCGTAGGAGAATTCCTCGACGAATCCCGTCATGACGATGGCCGTGATGTCGGGATGGATCCGCTTGGCCCTTCCCACCAGATCGAGTCCCCGCATCCCCGGCATGACGATGTCCGTGAGCAGGATCTCGGGCGGCGTCCGCTCCAGCGCCGCCAGGGCATCCTCGCTCCGCGTAAAGGCCTCGCAGGTGTAACCCTCCATGTAGAGGGACTGCCGCAGGATATCCAAAATGGACACGTCGTCGTCGACGATCATGATATAGGGATTCTTATTCATCGGGTGTGCACCGGGATACACGGTACGATATCGGGAAACGACAGCATTGTAGCATAGAACCCGCCTCCGAGGGCAAAATCATCACGCTCCTGCCTTCCGACCCGGCGTGGCCGGGGCGCTGCCCGGAGAAGATCTCTTGTTCCGAAAGGAGAGGAAGGCGCCGAGGAATGCCATTGCCGATACGAACAGGAAGAACCAACCCGCGACCTTGAACAACAGCCCCGCAAGGCCCCGCCCCGCTGCTGCAGGATCGATCCCGAGCAGGAGCAGGCCAAGCGCGCCAATGATGGATCCCGCCGCCACTCCCACCAACGGCCGCCGTGACACGATCCCGGCCATCGTTACTCGCTCCTTTCGAATTGCTCCGTACGGCCGGGTCATGCGCCCGTGCGGACGATCCCGGCCTCGATCTGTTCAAGGATGAAACCGCGGATGAGGGCCCGGGCATCATCGCTGATCTTTGTGAATTTCATGCCCATGCCGGGCTCTTTGAACGGCCCTTCGTCAAAGGAACTGCTGTACAACGCCTGCGCCTCCAGGGTGATGGTCCGGCCGGTACGTTCGACGCTGACCGGCATGCGCGCCTGCTCCGGCCTCGGCTCCAGGGTGCGGAAGAACAGGCCGTGCTCCGACAGTACGGTGACATACCCTTCGGCCCCGGGCAGGTCGTCCCCCAGGCGGGCCTTCAAATAGGTCGTGATTCGGATGTTCTGGCGCGGTGTTCGCTCCACCGAATTTTGGACCGCCCGGAAAAGCGCCTCCGCGTCCACCGGCTTCCGGAGACAGGCGGCGATGTCCCCCCGCCGCGCACGGGCCTCGAGGATCGGATCCGGTGAGGACTCGAGGATGATGACCGGCACGTCGGTGAAGTGCGCGTCCTGCTTGATGCGGTCGAGGAGCGATGCGCCTGCCGCTCCCCCCTCCGAGACCACAGCCGCAGGCGGCGCCACATACATGAACTCGACGGCCTCTTCCGGGGTGTGGGCGGAGCAGATAGTATACCCGAAGCGCTGCAACAGCATGCCCGTGACGAACCGATCGTCAACGCTGGCATCAATGATCAGCACGAACCGGCTTTCCGGATGCGCTTTCTGCTCGGCCATCTCCCGCCGTCCCCCCTCAGGACCTGATGAAGACCGCCGTGCGGACGAACTGCGATCCCAGCAGTTCGCCGAGGATGGCCGTGGCCAGGCTTCCCACCGTCGTCCTCGCGGCAGGGCCGATCACCAGATCGGGCCCGATCCGGGTCCCCGGCCGTTCCGCGCCGTTCATGAGCCGCGGCGGCTTGAAGACCGTCCAGTCAAGTCCGGAATTCAGCACCAGGGTCTCCTGCCCGTCCCGGTCCAGCATGAGGTGGGGAGCCTTCCGGACGAGCAGCCGCCTCATCGCCCGGTAGAACAGCCCCCGGCTGGGATACTGCTCGCCGATCAATGCCCCGGTTATGCAGACGAGCCGCCGCACCTTCTGCGCTTTCATGGCGGAGATGATGAGCTGCGTCGCCTGGGCGCAGAAGACTTGGGGTCCACCCTTGCGCGGTCCGAAAGCGATCACGACGGCATCGGTCCGCTCGATCGCCTTGGCGATCCCCTCGGCATCATCGAGCGTTCCCTGGACGACCCTGATCCTGCCCGCCCACGGATCGAGGTCCAGGGCTCTACGTGCGTAGGCCGTTACTTCCATGCCCTGGGTAAGGGCAAGCGAGATGATCGCCCGGCCTGTCCGTCCTGTTGCGCCAAAGACCGTGATCTTTATCATGACCCCTACCGGGACATCCTTTCCGCCAGCGTTCGCTTTCTAGTATATAAGGAAGTAATTCCGGGTGCAAATAAAAAGACATCCTCCCCGGGGACCGGGAGAATGTCCGTTGAAGATTCCCTGCAGCAAGCTGCAGGGAATCTTCGATCCTCAAGGTAGTACTATTTATTCTAATCGC
>JAFNGD010000206.1:4584-5209 GCA_017885365.1 Nitrospirota bacterium | reverse complement strand
CGATGGAGATCAATCCGGCCATGAAAAAATTTCCCTGGGTGGCCGCGGGCATCCTTCTGATCTTCGGCCTTCAGCCTTCGGGTCTTCTATTCAGGGAGGCCTGGTCCAACGGTCTGCCCTTTCAGCTGCTGGGCCTGCTGTCGGTCCTCACCGGAGCATTCGTTACACCGGCGCTGCTTCCCTTTGTCCCGTTCCGGTCCTTTGCGGTCAAAGGCTGGATCATGGGCGTCATATCGGTGCTCATTGCCACGCGATATGTCGGACTGACAGAGGTTCAGGACCCGTTCCTGCTTGCTGCCGCCTATCTGATCTTCCCGGCGCTCAGCTCCTACATCGCGCTCCAGTTCACGGGCGCGACGACCTTTACCGGCATGTCAGGTGTGAAAAAAGAGCTCAAGATCGGCATCCCGCTGTACATCGGCGCGGCAAGCATATCGTTGATCCTGATGGTAGTTTATAAGCTCAGGGAATGGAGCGTGATATGAAGTATCTTGCGAATGTAACGACACTTGCGTACTCCCCGGGGAAATGCGCCGGCTGCGGCCGTTGCGCGGAGGTCTGCCCGCGCGGCGTTTTCGTCATGCGGGAAGGAAACAGCACCCNNGNGNCNGCNCNNCNCNCGCCG
>JAFNGD010000206.1:0-4579 GCA_017885365.1 Nitrospirota bacterium | reverse complement strand
GNNGNTNAGGNCGCAGGCCCCGCACTCCAAACAAAGGTCCTTGTCCGTGACGATTGCGCGAAGAACACCCCCCCTCCTTATTCCCTCCCCCTGAGGGGGAGGGGCAGGGGTGAGGGTGCTGTATCAACGCGAGAGACGCCTTTTGTTTCCGGTTCATCCGGTTTAGGATATAATTGGAAGGTAACGAAACAGGGCGGGTGCAGCCCGGGGAGGCCGGCATGGACAAGGGAACAAAGGATCTGACGAATGACGACCTGGAGCGCGCGATCCTCGCGCAACGGGTTCTGCGGCTTGAGGAACGCCTTGACCGGCTTGAGGGAGGGTCTGCCGGAGTCGGACCGGCTCCCCATCCTGCCTGGCCTCTCGCGCTGGGGTGCATTGCTGCGGTGTTTGGGTACCTGGGGATGGGCGCGCCGATGCATCCCTACCAGTATTTGTTCTCCGGCCTGGTGCTGCTTCTGGCATACCACCACGGGTCCCTGCGTCTGCCGAAGGGCGGCTGGCAATGGCCACAGATCGCGGTGAACTTCCTGGCCCTGTCCCAGTTCTTCATGATCGTGCTGGGAGGCGGCGTCCGGCATCCGCTCGCGTGGTTCCGGTCGCCTGCGGTCGTCAAGGATACGCCGCCCGACAGCGGCTCGTGGTACCGGGCGCTCGTACCCGACTATACAGTCCAATGGCACAGCATCCCGGGCCTCTCGGACTGGAGCGTCGATATCACGAAAGTCCAGGCGTTCCTCCTGATCGCAACGCTGGCCGGCGCCCTGTTCCGGTTCTCGGGATTCGCATCCATCACGGCCCTTGCCCTGCTGATTGTATCCATCCCGGTCTACCTTTCCTTCACCTGGGACTGGGTCGTGTTGTTCCTGGTCTGCAGCAGCATCTCCCTTTATCTTCAGTCACGGACCTTTGGTTTGCCCTGTCCGGAAGTGCGCTGAGCGATTGCAGGACGCGAGATGGCATGCACATTGCCCTTGTGCAACATATTGCTGCGCTTTGCTCCGCCCCTCCCGAATACCCTAAAAATACCCCGTCCATATATTCAAAAAAGCGCAATTTTGTGCTAAGCTAATCCTACTATAGTAGTGCTTCTTACCCTTTCGTGAAGATCTGGAGGTACGATATGACCATCTCGCGGACCCTGATGCCCTTTCCGTTGATCCTGGCACTGTTCGTGACCGCGTTGCTCACGCTCACGTCCGCACCGTATGCCTATGCCGAGAACGGCGTCACCGCCGCGGAGATCACCATCGGCATGTGTAACGCCCTGACCGGACCGGCGTCGGCCCTGGGGACGGGCATGAAGAAGGGAAGCTTGGTCTATTTCGACAAAGTCAACAAGGCCGGCGGTATCAACGGAAGGAAGGTCCGCGTCATCAGCTATGACGACGGGTACGAGCCGAAGAACACGGTGGAGCAGACGAGAAAACTGGTCCAGCAGGACAAGGTGTTCGCCCTGTTCGGGTACGTCGGGACCCCCACGTCGTCAGCGGTCCTGCCGATCATCAACGAGGCGAAGGTGCCGTTCTGGGCGCCTTTCACCGGGGCGGAGTTCCTGCGCACGCCGGTGAACCGCTACATCTTCAATGTGCGGGGGAGCTATTTCGACGAAGCCGAGACCCAGGTGCAGTACCTGACCGAGAAGCGCGGGATCAAGCGTATTGCCATCTTCTACCAGAACGACGCCTATGGACTGGCGGTGAAAGGCGGCATCCTCAAGGCCCTCAAGAAGCGGAACCTCGACCTGGCGGGCCAGGGGACCTACGAACGGAACACCGAGGACGTGTCCGCGGCGCTGGCCGCCCTGAAGAAAGCGAACCCCGAGGCTGTCAGCATGGTCGGCACCTATAAGGCCATGGCGGCCTTCATCAAGAAGGCGAAGGCCGAAGGATTCAATCCCGTGTTCCTGAACGTGTCCTTTGTCGGGACCGCCGCACTGGCCAGGGAACTGGGCGGCGCCGGCGACGGGGTCATCATCACGCAGGTCATGCCGTCGCCGAAGGACGCCTCGGTCCCGCTCGTGGCCCAGTACCGCGCCGACATGAAGGCCGCCGGCCACACGGAGCTGGATTACACGGACCTTGAAGGCTACATCGACGCTGTCGTGTTCGTGGAGACGCTGAAAAAGACGGGCGCGAACCTCACCCGCGAATCCTTCCTCACGGCCGCCGAAGGCCTGAACGCCTCCCTCGGTGGGTTGAACTTCAAGTTCTCGGCAACGGACCACCATGCCCTGGATAAGATCTACCTGACCAGGATCGCGGCAGGCCAGATCGAGGCGGTAAAGTAGTTCGCCGACCGGCTGGGCATGCGCTGTAATTCAATATTGAAGAAGGAGGCAGGGAGTCCATGGGCATTATCAGGAAGGCTACGATCGGGAGAAGGTTCCTCGTCCGCAGCATCATTTTCACCATCACCCTTGTCTTCGCCGTCGCGCTGGTCAGCATCAGGGTCAACAACGGCATCGTGCGTGCACAGATGGACACCCAGGGCAATTCCATGGCCAGCTATATGGCCAAGACAAGCATCTTCTATTACCGGAACTATGACCTCGGGGCCCTCGAAGGGTTCGTCAAGGAGATCACGAAGGACCCTGCGGTCGCCTTTGCGGTATTCTATGACGATAAGAAAAAACCGGTGACCGTGTCGTCCCTTGAGCCCGCGGACAAGAGCCCGCTGCTCGTCTATGAAGCCGAGATCCAGGACGAGGTGGGCACGAAGCTCGGCTCCCTCTCGCTCGGCTACCGGACGACGGCGCTCATCGAAAGCGCCCGCAAGCTGGCCACGATCATGGTGACGAGCGCCCTCGTGGCCGTGATCATCGCGTCCCTGGGGGTGACCTACATCGTGCGCGTCCTGGTCGTCCGACCGCTGAACACGGCCGTAGCGGCTGCGAACCGCCTGGCCGAAGGCGATCTGACCGTCCCCATCGAGGTAACGGGCCATGACGAGATCGGCCAGTTGCTCGGCGCCATGAAGAACATGCACGACAAGCTCCGGGAGGTCGTGGCTGACGTGAAGACCGTTTCGAGCCACGTGGGGTCCTGGAGCCAGGAGCTTTCGGACGGCGCGGCGCAGATGTCCCAGGGCGCGACGGACCAGGCATCATCGGCGGAGCAGGCGTCGGCGTCCGTGGAGGAGATGAACGCCACCATCAGGCAGAACGCGGACAACGCCCAACAGACCGAGAAGATCGCCCAAAAATCGGCTGCCGACGCCATTGAGAGCAACAAGGCCGTGGCCGAGGCCATGGTCGCGCTGAAGGAGATCGCCGGCAAGATCTCCATCATCGGTGAGATCGCGCGACAGACGAACCTGCTGGCGCTCAACGCAGCCATCGAAGCGGCCCGGGCNNGCGGAACGGAGCCAGGCCGCCGCCGGGGAGATAGGCCAGTTGTCCACGAAGACCTCAGCGTTGTCGGAACGGGCGGGCGCCATGCTGACCAAGCTCGTCCCCGACATCCAGAGGACCTCGGAGCTGGTCCAGGAGATCAGCGCTTCCTCCAAGGAACAGGCGGGCGGCGCGGACCAGATCAACGCGGCCATCCAGCGGTTGAACGACATCATCCAGAAGAACGTCGGCGCAGCCGAGGCCATGTCCTCGACGTCGGGCGAGCTCGCCCAGCAGGCCGGCCAGCTCCAGAGCACCATCGCCTTCTTCAAGGCGAACGGCGCTGCGCTGCCGCACGGTCGGGAAAAGAAACTGATCGGATCGAAGTAGCCGCTTTTCGCGTGCGGACCGGCATTGCAGTGACCCGCTTCCGTCATGTCCGATCAGCATCCCTCGGTTGTATGTCCCCGATGCGCCGAGCCGCCCTTGGCGCTTTCTTTTTGCACCCGTCTACGGTATCATTGGCTTCATGAGCAGGTCGCACAAGAATCCGTCCATGCACCGTCCGGACACGCTGGCAGATGATGTCGCGCGTCTCTCCCGCCTTCTCACGACGGAGCGGGAATGCCTGCCCGCGGCATATCTCCGGGACCCGGGTCTCCGGAAGGCGTACCTCACCTACTTTCTTCCGCCGAACCTCGACAAGGTCGGTGTTCCTCTCCGCGAGCTCGCCCTTCATCCCGCGAACCTTCTCGAAAAGGAGCGTCTTCAGGTCCTCGACCTCGGCGCCGGCCCCGGGACGGCCACGCTCGGCATTCGGCAGTTCTTTGCGCGGAACAGGATGCGGATGCGCCTCGAATGCACGGCCGTTGACCAGGTTGCCGAGAACCTGCGGGATGCCGAGGTCTTGTTCAAAGAACAGAGCGGGGTCGCAGGCGTCCCGGCGACCCTCACCACGGTCAGGTCAGGCATCGAGGCCATTGCGGAGCATTCGGGCGGCCCCTTCGACATCATCGTGTTCTCCAATGTCCTGAACGAGCTGTATCTCCGCGANNGTATCATCATCGAACCGGCGCTCCGCGAGACGTCGCGGGACCTGCTCATGGTCCGTGACGGCATCGTGGACGCGGGATTCCACGTGTATTCGCCCTGCCTGGTTCAGGGGCATTGCCCCGCCCTGGTGAACCCGAAGGACTGGTGCCATGAGGACCGGCCCTGGGACCCGCCTGAGACGATCAAAGAGATCGA
>JAFNGD010000205.1:975-3547 GCA_017885365.1 Nitrospirota bacterium | reverse complement strand
GACGTGGTGATGCCGGGCATGAACGGCAGGCAGCTCGCCGAGGTCATGCGGACGAGGCGGCCGGGGATCAAGGTGCTGTTTATGACCGGATATACGCGGGACGCCCTTTCCACGCAGGGGATCCTTGAGCCGGGGGTAGCCTTGATCCACAAGCCGCTCCGGGCCGGAACGCTGGCACGGCAGATCCGGCAGGTTTTGGATAGCGTCGGGTAGGCACCTGTACCCATTGCCCGGCCGTCCGCTATCCCCTGAAATTTCTTGACAAACCTTGCTTCCGCCGTATACAATCTCACCCTTAATCGGGCTGCGGGGAACGCAGTCCTGGACGGAGAACAGTTCGGCCATGATCAAGCTCTATAACACCCTGACCGGGAAAAAAGAAGAGTTCGTTCCGGTAACGCCGGGAACGGTGAACATGTATGCCTGCGGTGTGACGGTGTACGATTTTTCGCACATAGGTCACGCCCGCGGTGCGGTCGCATTCGACGTGATCCAGCGGTACTTCCGGCGCCAGGGATATCAGGTCAAGTACGTGCGGAACTTTACCGACGTGGATGACAAGATCATCAACCGGGCGAAGGAAGAGAACATTTCCGCTGCCGAGGTCGCGCGCAAGTACATCGACGCCTATCAGGAGGACATGAAGCGCCTGGGCGTGGGCAGGCCCGACGAAGAGCCGCTTGCCACCGAGCATATCAAGGAGATGATCGACGTCATCCGGCGGCTCGTCGAGAAGGGGCACGCCTACGCGGTGGACGGCGATGTCTATTTCCGCGTCGCGAGCTTCAAGGACTACGGTAAGCTCTCGAAGCGGAACCTCGATGACATGAAGGCCGGGGCCCGGGTGGAGGTGGACGAGCGAAAGGAAGACCCGCTGGATTTCGCCCTCTGGAAGGCCTCGAAACCCGGCGAGCCCGCCTGGGACAGTCCCTGGGGTCCGGGCAGGCCCGGCTGGCACATCGAGTGTACGGCCATGGGTTTCAAGCACCTGGGCGAGACATTCGACATCCACGCCGGCGGCAAGGACCTTATCTTCCCCCACCATGAGAATGAGATCGCCCAGAGCGAGGCCTCGTCGGGCAGAAAGTTCGTGAACTACTGGCTGCACAACGGTTTCGTCAACATCAATGAGGAGAAGATGTCCAAGTCCCTGGGCAACTTCTTCACCATCCGCGACATCCTGGACAAGTACGACGCGGAGATCGTCCGCCTCTTCCTGCTATCGACCCACTACCGGAGCCCGATCGATTTCTCCGACGCAAACCTCAAGGATGCGCGGGCGGGCCTCGACCGCTTCTATACCATGAAAGAAGGGATCAGGAACTTCCTCGCCGGAAAGAAGGCGTCGGCGGTCAAACCTGAAGAGGTGGTCGAGTCAGCGGACCGACCGCTGTACGAGAAGATCGTGAACCTGCCGAAGGCATTCGAAGAGGCCATGGACGACGACTTCAACACGGCGCTGGCCATCGGGCTCATCTACGACCTGGTCCGGGACGTGAACAAGTTCATCGCCGAACTGCCTGTGAAGAACGAACAGGGTGCATACATCATCCTGTCGGCGGCGCATGAATCGTTCGATGATGTCAGCCGGACCCTCGGTATCTTCCTGCGCGAGCCTGAAGAGTGGTTCCAGGAAGCGCGGCTCGGCGAACACAAAATAACGCTGTCGGTAGAACAGATCGAGGAGTATATCCATCTCAGGAACAAGGCGCGGGCCGGAAAGAACTGGGCCGAGGCGGACCGCATCCGGAAGGTCCTGGACGATGCCGGCGTCACACTCTTCGACCGGCCGGGCGGCACGGTCTGGAAGCCGAAGTAGTTCGAACTCAATCTGCCACAGAGACACAGAGAACGGCGGGGAGAGACGAAGGCTGATTTCCCTACCTATACCAACAAGAGCATTACATTCGTTGGTCACAGAGGCTTCGGCGTGAGCNNCTCAGCCGAACGGTCACCGAGGACGCTGAAGAAAGCTCAACACCTCTTACGTATGGCATTTCTCTGTTCACGCTGCCTGTGGCCTGCGGCCCTGTTCTCCGCGGCTAAATCAGGTTCCTGATACTGTGCTCTTCTTCGTATAGAGCCTCTCAAGAAACCAGATCTTCTTGATGCTGTTGTCGAATTCGGATCTGAATCTATCCGTGTTCATCTGTGGTTACTAGGTCCGTTCGCTGTTACGGTCTCCGACCTGTCTCTGTGCCGACCTGGCGCTCTGTATCAAAATGTCCAAAGACAAGATCATCGGCATCAATCCCGTCCTCGAGGCCCTGAAAGCTGGCCGGCCGGTCCAGCGTCTCCTGGTCTCCGACCAGCGGAAGCAGGATCGGGACGTGCAGATGATCCTCCACCTCGCCCGGGAATGCGGTGCAGAGGTTCGGTTCGCGAGCCGCGAGGCCCTGAACCGGGAGGCGCCGGGCGCGAACCATCAGGGGGTGATCGCCATTGCTGCGGCAAAGCAATACGCGACCCTTGACGATATATTAGCGGCCCCTGCCCAGCAGGGGAAAGCACCGCTCTTCCTGGTCCTCGATGGGGTCGAAGACCCCCGCAATCTCGGGGCCATCCTCCGGAC
>JAFNGD010000205.1:0-920 GCA_017885365.1 Nitrospirota bacterium | reverse complement strand
ACGGCCCTGGTCCTGGGCGGCGAGGACCGGGGTGTCCGCAGGCTGGTGCGGGAACGATGTGATTACCTGGTATCCCTGCCCCTCTTGGGCAGGATCAGCTCCCTGAATGTGTCCGTGGCCGCGGGAATCCTGCTGTATGAAGCCCTCCGGCAGCGGTCCCGGTAACCGTTTGGGCCTTCCGGCGCTCCTGGTTCCATCCGCATTTTTATTCAAATTTTTTGTTGACATCGGGGATGCTCTCGGCTAGAATACCAACTTCCGCGAAAAGCGGTCACAGCCGTGGTGTGCCCAGGGGATTTCGACGTATCGCCACCGTAACTCAGTTGGTAGAGTAGCTGATTTGTAATCAGCCTGTCGTGGGTTCGATTCCCTCCGGTGGCTCCAGCTATCTGCCGGTCACAGCAATCAAATCATCCATCACGTAAGGTAGTTGTAATCGGGGAGGTGCCCGAGTGGCCAAAGGGAACAGACTGTAAATCTGTCGGCGTCAGCCTACGGAGGTTCGAAACCTCCCCTCCCCACCACTTCATACTGTGCGGATTGATCATCGCGGAGTGCGGTCCCTTATCGGGGACCCGCGGTATGAAATCCGAAAGAGAATGCGGGAATAGCTCAGCTGGCTAGAGCGCCAGCCTTCCAAGCTGGGGGTCGCGGGTTCGAATCCCGTTTCCCGCTCCATTTGAAACCTGGAGCTTGGAGTTGCGAGTTCGGAAATAATCGGTTTGTTTCCCGATGGGCAGCTCCGAACTCAGAACTGCTGGCTCCGAACTGAATTGCCCATGTAGCTCAGTTGGTAGAGCACATCCTTGGTAAGGATGAGGTCACCAGCTCGATCCTGGTCGTGGGCCCCATTGATGTAAGGTGGTTATATCATGCGAAATATCATTACATTGGCCTGCACGGACTGCAAACAGCGGAAT
>JAFNGD010000204.1:4043-7796 GCA_017885365.1 Nitrospirota bacterium | reverse complement strand
GGCAGGTTCCAGCGCTTCGAGATCGCCCGTGCAGCCATCGAAGCAGACGCGATCATCAATCTCCCCAAGCTGAAGACCCACGGCATGACGGTCCTTACCGGAGCGGTCAAGAACCTCTTCGGGTGTGTGCCGGGAAAAAGGAAAGTGCAATGGCACTTCAACACCGGCGTGGACCACGATTCATTCACCCGCATGCTTGTCGATCTAGCGTCCCTGCTCAAACCCCGTCTCACGGTCATGGATGCCATCGTGGGAATGGAAGGGAACGGGCCAGGAAACGGCGACCCGCGCAGGATCGGCATTGTCCTTGCGGGACAGGACCCCGTTGCCCTCGATGTGGTATCCGGGTTAGTCGTTGGGCTCTCCCCGAAGGACCTTCCCGTGATCAGGGCAGCCGTGGCGGCCGGGATCGGAGCGTCGAGCCAGGAGAACATCCAGGTCCTCGGTGAGGACCTGTCCGGCGTTGTGGTCCCGAACTTCAGGCTTCCACCGCAGGAGCACACCGAGTGGCGGCTCCCCGAGTGGGCGCGCCGGAGGCTCAAGGAAGCGCTGACGACGCGGCCCATCATCGATCATCATGATTGCGTGCAATGCGGGATATGTCAGAACGACTGTCCCCAGCAGGCGATCGCCGGCGGCGGCGGGAAGCTTCGTATCGATTACCGGAGGTGCATACGCTGTTTCTGCTGCCAGGAATTCTGCCCCCAGGGCGCCATAACGGTGGGGCAGGGGTGGCTTCTCAGGCTTTTCCGGCAATGACCTGAACTGCGGCCATCGGTCCCGGGCAGGCGTGATCAAGGTCCCTCAGGCCCCTCTTTGTCACTATCCGCACGCAACGGCCCGTCGGGCCGTACCTCGCCGTTCTCGTACATCTGCATTTCCCGCTCAATGTCCGCGATGTCGCTTTCTTCGATCTCGAAGATGCGCTCAGCTTCATCCTGACCCAGATGCTCGGGGTCCTCGCCGCGGTCCACCAGCTCGCGGTGGATGAAGGGCTTCACCTCCTGCGGCAGCAATGGGTCCCGGTAGAGCTCTTTCAGGTCGAGGAGCTTGAGGTCGGGCAGGAACAGGACGCTCCGGGCAAGGGGGGTATGTGCGTTGCGGATCAGGGCGAACTTGACATGGTAGCGGCAGGACCAGTTCCGGTCCTCGGCGATGGTTCTGATGGTAGCGGGGGTGGTCGTCTTGCGGCTGATGATCCTGTAGAGGTGGGCTTCCACGAGGCGGGGGTTCTCGAGGCAGTTCTTCACCACTTCCGGGTATCCGTCCTTGATCAAGGCGAGCAGGATCTCCCCGCCGGCGACCCTGGACAGGGTCTTTTTGACGCCCAGCGCAAGGGAGGGGATCTTTTCAATGACGAGGGCTTCCAGTTTTCGTCGATAGATGACCGGGATGAAGTGGTTCCGGGCAAGCTCCGCGAGGTCGAAGAGGCGCAGGAACCGGGCGATGGAGAGTGCCGTGAAGAGCGGCGTTTTCGGGTTCTTCGCCAGGGCCAGCCGGACGGGATAGCTTTCGCTCCACCGTTTGTCCCTGAAGATCGCGTTCAGGACCTCCGGAGGAAGGTTCTTCCGGTTCGCAATGATCAGGACGTGCTCTTCGGTGATGTTCCGGTTGTCGAGCATCGCCATGATGACCTTCGGGGAAGGGTCATGGACCAGGAGCGTAAGCTCTTTCTCCTGAGCCGATGAGGCCAGTTCGGTCCTTTTGCTTTCGGGCTCGAGCATGGACCCATTATACCGTGATCGAACCCTATTGACAAATGCGTAGGATTTCGGTATTTTTATGCCTTAATTAAGGGATTTTCCGTCTGTTTTCCCGGCCCGGTTCAGTCCCGGCCTGATACGTACCTCCGGTCGTTCACGGAGGGCAGGGTTGTCATGGAACGGACACTTCTCCTGAACTCAACGTTCGAACCGCTCAAGATCATCTCCTGGCAGCGGGCCATCACCCTCCTCACGCAGGGCAAAGTGGAGGTCATTGACTTCTACGACCGCGAAGTGAGAGGCGTTTCAGTGACCTTCCGGCTTCCCTCCATTCTCCGTCTCCTCAAACTGGTCAAGATCAAGCGCGCGAGCCGGGAGGTCCGTTTCTCCCGCGCCAACATCTATCAGCGGGACAAATATACCTGCCAGTATTGCGGCAGCCGGTATCCCGCGGAAGACCTGACCTTTGACCACGTTGTCCCGCAGGTGCAGGGAGGTCAGGCAACGTGGGAGAACATCGTTACCGCCTGTCTTACCTGCAACAACCGAAAGGGGGGGCGGACCCCCCAGGAGGCCAGGATGCGTCTGGTCCGGCATCCGGCCAAGCCGAAATGGATGCCCGTCGTCACGCTCCGTCTCGGAATCAGGAACGCGCCCATGAGCTGGCGCGATTATCTCTACTGGAACATCGAGCTCGACAAGGGCGGATAAAAGGATGTCCGCCACAGAGGGCCTTCCCTGTCCGCGGCCCTGCATGCTGCACTGCGACCATCCTTCCCCATCGCATCACCTCAATAGTAAGCCAGCACTGCGCAGCCCGCCATCTTTTCTCTTGTCAATCAGGATGGTCCATGCTATAGTTCCACTCGCAAAAAAGTATTGTGAGGCGATCATGAAGGAAAAGCGCATGCTGCGTATCATTACGCTGGGGTTGTTCGTTCTGCTCGTGCTGGCAGCCGGCATTGCGCGGGCTGACAGTATCGAGACGCTGACCCAGAACGTGTTCACGACCGCCGAGAGCCTCGATGCGGGACTTACGCAGGCAGGGGTGCATTTCACTCTCGGAGAGAGTTACCGGAGTTTTTATCCCGCGTTCCGCTTCGGCCTAGGCGGTCTCGCGGAGATTGGCGTCAAGTTCGGCGCCACGACCGCTGATATCGGACCGGAGAACAAGGTGGCGGTTATGGGAGGCGCTGACGTCAAGTACCAGCTCGTCAAGCAGACTGAGGGGATCCCTGTGGACATGGCCGTTGACCTGGGGTTCAATTCCCACATCATCAGCGGCAAGAACATCAGCGAGGTCACCTTCTCGGCGATCTTCAGCAGATCGTACCCGCTCACCGAACGAGGGTATAAGGTCACGCCCTATGGCGGGATCGAGCTGTCGACTCTCTATGGGTCCTATCTTGTGAAGAATGAGACGGACTATTATGTGTTCGGCGGCGCGGAGTGGAGAGTGGCGCAAAAGACCATGTTCTACGCCGAGTTGAAGACCGGGAACCATACACTGGGAGGGATCGGCATCCGGTTCGAATATTGATCCTCTCCCGTCAGCTCTGACGCCCCTCGTAGCTGGTCCTCCTCTGCACGCTCGGGAGTGACCGCTTGTCGCGGGGCATCGCTCTCGTCAACGGATCCTATGGCACTATCACTCTCCGGCAACCTGAACGAAATACCATTCTCCGACGTTCTTGCGGTCCTGCACCAGCAGAAGGCGACGGGAACGCTGACCTGCGGGACCGGCAATGCCGAGCGGTCCATCTATGTGAACAATGGTCAGATCATCTTCGCCACCTCGAAGGACAAACGGGACCTCCTCGGCGAGGTCATGGTCGCGGCCGGGAAGATCACCAGGAGCCAGCTTGAACGGGCGCTCTCCCTTCACCAGAAGAGCGCCGGGCTGAAGAAGATCGGCGCGATCTTTGTGGAGAACGGCTTTGTCACGCCCAAGGACCTCTTTAACGGGCTGAAACTCCAGGTGTGGGGGATCATTCATCATTTGTTCCTGATGACCGAAGGGCCTTATCAGTTCGAAGAGCGCATGCCCGCC
>JAFNGD010000204.1:0-4014 GCA_017885365.1 Nitrospirota bacterium | reverse complement strand
ACGATGAAGAAGGCGCTGGAGCATATCTCATTTCCCGCACTCGCTGAACGCATCAGTGCCCTGTACAACGACGCAGATGACGAGCTTCTCCTCGCCATGCTCGGACAGGAATATGTCATTAGCCGCACCGGCATCACCCTCCGCGGCCAGAAAGCGCCTGATACCCATGAGGCGGTCATCCTCGACTATGTGTTATCGACCGGGAACGCATTCGTTGAATTGCCTTGGCGTGCTTTGAAGGAACTCACCGATCTTTCCGTGACGGACTTTCACAAGCGGGTGGAACTTCCTCTCGTGCCGCATATCACGGAGTTCGTGAGCCGGGCCAATACCTTGCTGCCGCTCTTCGACGCGTTCCTGTCGCAGAGCATGATCGGGAGCGATCTGGCGATCACGGTGCGGGCCCTTCCTAAGGTTACGCTTCATGTTGAAATGTCCCAGGAGAATAAGGAATTCCCTCCGGAGATCTGGGTGCTGTTTTCGAACAATGCCGATCAGTTTCTTCGCGGGGAGAGCCTTCAACTCCTGGCCGAACTGTTCAAGGACCGGCTTCTCAGCCTGCTCAGGATCTATTGATTGCACCGGATGCCCCAAGAAGACGGCCGGCCGAACGTACTTGACCGTTCCTGAACGGTCATTACGGACGCACCTTCTTTTCTTCAGCAGCGTTTTCTCAAACCCATGACCATTGCGACAAAACCGAAAGACCGGCTCATCATCGCCCTGGACCTCGAGAGCGATCGCGAGGCGCTGGCGCTCGTGGATGAGTTGCGTGACGCCGTCGGCATGTTCAAGGTCGGCCACCAGCTTTTCACGGCCTATGGGCCGGACATCGTACGCAGGATCAGAGAGAAAGGCGCCCGCGTGTTCCTGGACCTCAAATATCACGACATCCCCAATACGGTCGCCAGCGCGTCAGCCGAAGCGGTCAAGCTCGGGGTCAGCATATTTAATGTCCATGCCTTGGGTGGGATGGACATGATGAAAGCCGCAGCCGGGGCCGCCCGCGAAACGGCCGATAAGCAGGGCCTGCAGCGGCCGCTGGTGCTCGCGGTCACCATTTTGACGAGCATGGACGATCAGGCGCTCCGGCGGGACCTCAAGATCAACCGCTCGCTCCGCAGGGAGGTGGCGCACCTTGCGGAGCTGGCACAGCGAGCAGGAATGAGCGGCGTGGTTGCGTCTCCCCAGGAGATCAAGATGCTGCGGAAGGCCATACGGGGGAGCTTTGTGATCCTTACACCCGGGGTACGTCCCGCATGGGCTGGGAAGGATGATCAGAAACGGGTCATGACGCCGGGAGAGGCGACCTCATGCGGCGCTGATTATATCGTCATCGGGAGACCAGTGCTCAAGGCGGCCGATAGACAGGCGGCTGTCGAGAAGATCGTCCAGGAGATCGGACAGCCCGTATGCTGAACTGAAGCGATCGGCCCGCAACAAAACGCGCAGGAGGTTCCCTTTATGAATCAGGAAGAGGTGCTTGCCATCTATCAGAGGACCGGAGCGTTGCTTTCCGGGCATTTTCTGCTGTCCTCGGGGCTGCATAGCGACCGGTATCTGCAGTCCGCGCTGGTATTGCAGCAGCCGGACATTGCAACGAAGCTCTGCGCTGAGCTGGCATCGCATTTTAAGGACCAGAGGATCGAAGCGGTCATCGCTCCGGCATTGGGTGGCGTCTTCGTCTCGCACGAGACCGCCCGCGCCCTTGGCGTCCGGGCGCTGTTCGCCGAGCGCGTGAACGGGGAACTCACGCTCCGGCGGGGATTCACCATCAGACCTGGCGAACGAGTGCTTGTTGTGGAGGACGTGATCACGACGGGGAAATCGACGCGGGAGACCATCGAGGTCGTTAAAAAGTCAGGCGGTTTGGTCATCGCCGCAGCTTCCCTCGTGGACCGCTCAGGCGGAAAAGCGGAACTCGGCGTGCCCTACCAATCACTGGTCACCCTTGACGTGCCAAGCTATGCTCCCGAATCCTGTCCGATGTGCAGGGCCGGCAGCGCTCCGGTGAAGCCGGGCAGCAGAGGACTAAAGTAAACTGTGCCCTGCAAGCCTGGAGTGTTGAGCGAGTGACCCGCTCACGTGCAGCGGTTCGAGGAGGATGTGCAGGAACTGAGCAGTGTGACGAAAAGGCATGAATGGTCATTGCGAGGAGCGTTTTGTGCGACCCGGCAATCTCGACGTTGCTGATTTTATGAAAACCGAGATTGCATCGCTCGCAAAGACAGCACAAAGACTTTTTCAGTGACCGGTTAGAGGGTGCTGTGACGCCGCAGCTTCTTGAAGAGATAGATGGCCAGGAGGGTCAACAAGAATATCCAGAGCGCTGAGAAAACCGCGGCGAACTTCATGCGATGTTTCCCCCGCGCGGACAGAAACGCACGTGACTGTTCGCGGCATTCCTCCAACACAACAGGGTCGATGATGGCCTTTAACAAAGAATAGCTGAACCTGACGACGATCAGATCGTCGATCTGTCCGAAGAACAGCAAGCCGTCAGGGATCAGGTCGATCGGAGAGGCGATGTATGCCAACGGGAGCAGGACAACGATCTTTGCGTACCATTGCACCCTCCGATCCTTCAGGAGGAACAGCAGCGCCAGACACTCTGCTAATATCTTCCTGATCCCTTGTTTGCCTTTTTCAATGAACTTCATCGGATTTCCTCAGGACCATCTCACCGCGCAGAGAACGAATCAATATACTTGAGCCCCCGGGAAGCGGTCATGACGCCCAACATGACCGTGATAACCTTCTGGGGAACGTACCTTTAAAGCCGTAATCCGGCGCATATTCTCGCCAACCTGCTGGCGCCGAAGAGTGAGTTGAGCATCCGGTCGGGCGATGTCAGGAAACGTTTATGGGATGTGACGGTAGCAGATTGAAAAAAGACTTGCAAGTACTTTCTATTTAGGATAAAATATGTCTCATTTAAACCAACCGGTTGCGTTATCAGGTGTCTCACAGTCAAGAGGCCGCTGATGGAACACTGTGCATAATCCGTGCGAGAGGGTCGGGAATTAATAGTTTGACGCAGTTGACGTTTTTGCTATAATTAAACAAGAGAGAGCGTGAAAGGCATTTGCCATGAGCAAGACAACGATAACAGAAGAAAAGAGCAGCAACGCATATCCTGACGGCATTCCTGAAGGTCTGGTCGAGGACATGGCCGAGGAACTTATCGAGGAAGATGAGGTCGAGGAGCCTGCCATCGCCGAGATCCAGGAGGCTGCCGAGGAAGTGGGCGGTGCGGACCTTGTCGATACCTACCTGAAGTCGGTCGGACGATACCCCATGCTGAAGATCGAAGAGGAGCAGCACTTCGTGCGGATGCTTGAGGGGGGGAAGGACGCGCTCAAGGAGATCGCCTTCAGTTCTCCGCTGGCAATACCGCGCATCCTGGTCATGGGCCAGAACGTCAAACAGGGCCTGGTAAAGGCCCAGGACGTCCTGCGCTTTCCCGGGGAGTGGAGCGACAGCTACGAGGCGGAGTTCATGCGCCTCTACAGCAGGTTGAAACGGCAGCTTGCCCGGAATGACTTGGAACGCGTCAATCTGACCATGCGTGAGATGAGCATATCGTTCCGGGAAGTGGAAAAGATCATCAAGCGCATCTTGTTCCTTGGAAAGCAGTGCGAGCGGGGCAACTGCGCGGAGGCTTTGAAACTCGGGTTTGATGAGCAGGTCCTGAAGGACCTGGTCGGACGCATCGAGAAGGAAGAAGAAAAAGTGAAGGTTGCCAAGGATGAGCTTATCACGGCGAACCTGAGACTGGTCGTGTCGATCGCAAAAAAGTACGTGAACCGGGGGCTGACGCTGCTGGATCTGGTCCAGGAGGGTAACATCGGTCTGATGAAGGCTGCCGACCGGTATGAGTCAGGGAAAGGCACCAAGTTCAGCACCTATTCTACGTGGTGGATCAGGCAGCGGATCACCCGTGCGATACTCGACCAGGCGCGGACCATTCGGCTGCCGGTACACCTCATCGAGGAAAGTACCCGTATCAGCCGC
>JAFNGD010000203.1 GCA_017885365.1 Nitrospirota bacterium | reverse complement strand
TCTGGCAACTGCTGCCGCCCGGCGAGGAGCAGGGGGCTTTACGCGAGTATCTTGCCTACCTGGTGAAGGAGCAGCCGAAGCCGGCCCCCTATCTCACCGTAAGCAGAAAAAAGGACGGGTCGCTGGTCGATCTCCAGATAGACTGGGACTATCAGCGTGACGAAGAGGGACACCTGAAAGGATTTATATCGGTCATAACCGACATCACTGAGCGGAAGCAGGCTGAGGCGAAGGTCCGTAATGTCACGCGGCTCTACGCGTTCCTGAGCCAGATCAACCAGGCGGTCGTCAGGACCCGGGACCGTGACGAGCTCTTCCGGACCATCTGCCGGGTGGCCATTGAATATGGCCAGTTCAAAATGGCCTGGGTCGGGCTGATCGACGAGGCGGCCGGAATCGTGCGGCCGGAGACGCATGCCGGACAGGAAGAGGGATATCTGAACGTTCTCACGATACGCATCAGTGACGACGCCACGGGCAAGGGACCCACCGGGTCCGCGCTCCGTGAAGGGGCGCTGACCATCTGTGACGATATCTCCACAGATCCCCGCATGTTGCCGTGGCGGGACGAGGCCCTCAAGCGCGGGTATCGTTCCTCTGCCGCCATTCCGTTCAGGCAGAAGGAGAAGGTCATCGGGTCGCTGAACCTGTACGCTGCGGAGCCGGGCTTTTTCACCGAGGACGAGCGGAAGCTGCTGACGGAGATCGGCATCGACATCTCCTTTGCACTTAACAACATGGAGAGAGAAAAAGAGCGGCGGCGGGCCGAAGAGGCACTCGGGAAGAGCGAGGAGAAGTACCGCGCGTTGTTCGACTCGGCCACCGACGCCATCTTCATCCTGGACCTCGACGGCAATTTCATCGACATCAATAGAGCCGCCTACACCCGTCTCGGATACACGAAGCAGGAAATGCTGGCGATGCATATCAGTAATCTTGATCCACCGGAGTTTGCGGCGAGGGTTTCTGAACGGCTCGCCCAGATAGCCCGGTCCGGCGAGGCTGTCTTCGAATCCGCCCATCTTAGGAAGGACGGTTCGATAATGCCGGTTGAGATCAATTCCCGCCTGCTGGATTATGAAGGGCGGCAGGTGTATTTCAGCATTGTCAGGGACATCACCGAGCGCAAACGGGCCGAGGCGGCGTTGCGGGAGAGCGAGGAGCGGTTGCGTCTTGCCTTGAGCGCGGCAAAGCAGGGTTTGTATGACCTGAATGTTCAGACCGGAGAAGCCGTTGTGACGCCTGAATACGCCAGAATGCTCGGCTATGCCCCTGAGGAATTCATCGAGACGAACGCAAAATGGATCGAACGGCTTCACCCGGACGACCGGGTACCAGTCGCTGACACTTATCGGGCGTATGTAAGCGGCGCGCTTCCCGAGTACCGCGTTGAATTCAGACAGAGAACAAAGTCCGGCGAGTGGAAGTGGATCCTGTCCATCGGTAAGATCGTTGCATACGATGCTTCAGGAAATCCCCTGAGGATGCTGGGCACCCATACGGACATCACGGAACGCAAAAGGTCCGAGGAGGAGCGCCTGGACCTGGAGCGGCGGCTGCTCCACGCCCAGAAGCTCGAAAGCCTGGGCATCCTGGCCGGGGGCATTGCCCATGACTTCAACAATCTGCTGATGGCGGTCCTGGGCAACCTTGACCTGGCGCTCCGGAAGGTCTCCCCGGTCTCCCCCGCCCGCGCGAACATCGAGCAGTCCGCACAGGCCGCACGCCGCGCCACGGACCTGACGCGCCAGATGCTGGCCTATTCGGGCAAGGGCAGGTTCATTGTCAAGGCCATGGACCTGAGCGAACTGGTGGAGGAGAACACGCACCTGTTCCGGGCGAGCGTGGCAAGGACCGCGACGCTGGACGTCCGCCTCGGCCGCTCGCTGCCGTCCATCGAGGCAGATGCCGGCCAGGTCCAGCAGGTGATCATGAACCTCATCACCAACGCCTCGGAAGCCATCGGCGACACGTCCGGCAGGATCACCATCATGACCGGGGTGGAGGAATGCGACGCGCAGTGCCTGAAGCGGAGCCGGATCGAGGACGTGCCGCCTGCCGGCAGGTTCGTCTACCTGGAGGTGTCCGATACGGGGTGCGGGATGGATGAGCAGACGCTGCAGCGGCTCTTCGACCCCTTCTTCACGACCAAGGCCCCGGGCCGCGGGCTCGGGATGTCGGCGATCCTGGGCATCGTGCGCGGGCACGGGGGCGCCATCTTTGTCGGGAGCAACCCGGGTAAAGGAACTACGATACGGATCCTCTTCCCCACGTTCGAGGGAGCGCGGACGGAGAGCGTTGCAGCGGCAGGCGCGCGCGCCGCGGAGGCGGGGGCGCCCGCGGTGAGCGGGACCGTTCTCGTGGTGGATGACGAGGAGATCGTGCGCATGGTCTGCAAGGAGATGGTGGAAGCCATGGGCCTGCAGGTGCTGACCGCTGTGGACGGCACGGATGCCATTGACGTGTTTACCAGGCACGCCGACAGCATCAGCCACGTCATCCTCGACCTTTCGATGCCGAACATGGACGGCATGGCCGCGTTCACCGAACTGGTCCGCATCAAGCCGGGGATCAGGGTCATTCTCTCCAGCGGGTTCGACGTGCAGGATTCCCTGCAGCGATTGTCGGGCCCGGTACCTGCGGGATTCATCCAGAAGCCCTATTCCCTGAAAAATCTGCGCGACGCCCTGGAAAAGGCGGGAGCGGCAGGCGCATGACCGCGTTCACAGTCATTTAAACCGCATCGAGAACATTCGAATGTGATTAGCTCGGGGAGCTGCTATCGATCATCCTACAGATACCGAAAAAAAGGAGCACGAATCATGACGATCAAAGAATATTTTGATGCTTCATCAGGGACCGGGGTGCTGTCCACCGCCGATGCCGGCGGGAAGGTGGACGCGGCGATTTACTCGACGCCCCACGTTATGGACGACGGGACGGTGGCGTTCATCATGCGAGAGCGCCTGACGCACGAGAACCTCCGGTCCAATCCTTACGCCGTCTACCTTTTCATGGAGGAGGCCCCCGGACATAAGGGAATTCGGCTCTTTTTGAAGAAGACCCGTGAGGACGACGATCCCGAGCAGATTGCGACCATGACCAGGCGACATTTAACGCCTGAGCTTGACGCGCAGAAGGGGCCGAAGCACCNNTCCTCCCGCTCATCGGGAGCGGCGCTGCGCCGGTGGTTGGTTGATGTTAGGGGCGCTATTCCGGGGCCTTGCGTCGGACCAGACGAGAGGTGAGCGCAGCTATCGTGCTCGTGGAGGGTGGACCATGAAGGCAGCGGTCTTCAACCGCTACGGCG
>JAFNGD010000202.1 GCA_017885365.1 Nitrospirota bacterium | reverse complement strand
ACGACCTCATGGGGGTCGGCGCTCATGGGCGGCCCCAACTCGGCAGTGACCGCGGGCTTGCCGCTTGCGATGACCTTTTCCAGATTGCTTCCGCTCTTCATCGAAACCTCCAAAGATAGAACCTTGTCCAGCCACCAAGCTCACCGAGAAGATAGCCGCAGGCTTCAGCCTGCGTGGCTGGCGCACCCTGAAGGGTGCGACTACCAAAATAAACCCTCTCCGTGTCTTGGGTCTCTGTGGCAGATTTGCTTTACGTCCCCGCCTTCTTCTCTTCTTCCAGGTCCATGATGTGCTCGTATACGAGCCTGCGCGGACCGCCGTGGGTGCCGGTCGCCCAGTTTCGCGGCGGCTGGATGGCAAACAGTTCCTCGAGCTTGCCGAGCTTCTTCATCCGCTCCACGATCAGGTACCAGGCGCAGTCGATGTCCTTGCCCACCTCGCACTTGCCCTTGTCGGTGCCGCCGCAGGGCCCGTTCATAAGGGACTTGGAGCAGCGCACCACCGGGCAGATGCCGCCCGTCAGGTGGAGTATGCAGTTGCCGCATCCGCCGCAGAGCTCCACGAAGAAGCCCGCCTTGGGCACGGCGCCGTAGAATGATGTGTTCACTCCGGGGTAGACCGGGATGTCGCCGATGCGGTCGGCCAGGAAGTTTACCCCCACGCCGCAGGCCGTGGACAGGACCAGGTCGTAGGACCGGACCTTCTCCATCATGGGCTCGAAGAACTCGGGCTCGCAGTGCCGCTCGATGGCCGCATGGTCCACCTGCATATCGACGCCCTCCTGGGTCGCCTTCATGCGGATCATGGACGCGAGGATCTCGGCCTCCTTGCCGCCTCCGGCGTGGCTGATGGCCACGCAGGTATTGCAGCCGAAGACCAGGACCTTCTTGAAGCCCTTGACCATGCCCCAGATCTCATCAAATGGTTTCTGTTGACCGACGATCATATTCGCTACTCCTTTGCCTAGTCTCTTTGGGGCGCATTCTTTATCGTGCCTGATTGATCAATGAATCCCTTCACGCCGTTATCAACTCCAACTTCTCCTTCGTCTCCGCCGGCAACCTCACCGGAGCAAAATATTTTTCCGGGTACAGATAATCCTCACCCGATTCATCGATGACCCTTATCTGACGATGCTTTTCCGCATCCCGATCAGTCAACACCTCGTACACTTTCATTAATTCCAATGACGCCTCGTAGCTGCGATTCCCAATCGCATATCATAAATCGTTTCATATTGTCTTCAGAAACTATATCAGCTTAGCAAACTCATCCACACTCAATCCTGCTTGTCTGATAATCGCCCTGAGTGTTCCTCTGTCCAGCTCTTTATGATCAGGAACGACGACTTGTGCAAATGGGTCATTGCGCCGCAGGATGATATGGCTGCCCACCTGACGCTTGAACTGAAAGCCGGCTTTTTCCAGGGCTTTGATGCAATCACGACCTCAGATCCGCGGCAGTTTGCTCATACCGCCACAAGAAGAGCATTGAAATGATCTTCCGGGACGGGCAGCTTATCTTCCTCAAGAGCCGCCACATATCCGTGGATCGCTTCCTTGATATTGGCGATTGCCTCTTCTTTCGTTTTTCCCTGGCTGACACAGCCGGGCAAACTGGGACATTCCGCCACCCAATATCCGTCTTCACCAGGATAGATAACCACCTGTCTCATCATTATTCCTCCACGTGCAATCAATCCTGCGAGCCAACGCTTCTACTCCGTGCCGCATAGCTTCTGATGTTTTGCGAGCGCCACCGGCGAGGGCCCGAGCTTTCTCACCTTTTCGGTGAACTCGGTGCAGATCTCCGCCCACCGGGGCCCCATGGCCGCGGAGAGGTTGAACATCTCCAGGCGCGTGGGGTCGATGCCGACCCGGGACAGCAGCTTTTGCGCGTATTCGATCCTTCGTGCAGCGAACTTATTACCTTCCAGGTAATGGCATTGGCCTTTCAGTCAGCCGGCCACAAAGATGCCGTCCACGCCCCGCTCGAAGGCGCGGAGGATGTGGATGTGGTCCAGCTTGCCCGTGCAGGGCAGCCGGATGATCTTCACGTTCGGCGGATAGGAAAGCCGCATCACGCCGGCCAGATCCGCTGCGGCGAAGGCGCAGTAGTGGCACGCAAAGGCCAGGACGTTCGGCTCCCAGCTGGCAGGCGTCTCGTGCGGCTTCTCGATCGTCGAGGCCGCGGCCTGAGTCGGGGTTTCCGTTGCTACAGCCATGGATGCACTCCTCTCNNCCAGCCTCTTCGGACTCACACGCCGCGTCGATCATAGCGAGGATCTGGTCGTCCCGGAAGTTGTTCACCTGGAAAGCCTTGGCCGGGCAGATGCCGGCGCAGATGCCGCAGCCCATGCACTTGACCTCGTTGTGCGAGATCTTGCCGTCCTTGTCGATGAACGGCGAGCCGAAGGGGCAAACCCGGAGGCAGCTCAAGCAGGACATGCAGAGCTCCCGCTTGTGCTTGGCGATGATTCCCGAGACCGCAAGCTTCTCGTGGGACAGGATCACGCCCGCGCGGCCGGCTGCCGCCAACGCCTGGGTGATAGTCTCATC
Source organism: Nitrospirota bacterium (assembly GCA_017885365.1). Next base: position 530 of record JAFNGD010000202.1, on the reverse strand, counting down.
GAGGTTCTTGGGCGCATGGCCGAGGCCCGCAACGAAAAGGCCTTCGCTCGGGAAGTCAACGGGGCGAAGCTTTACGTGTGCCTCAAGATAGTAGCCATCGGGATTTCGCGTGACCTTGTACATGGCGCCGACGCTGTCGGTCGTGGGATGGGGCCGGAGACCAACGGACAGCACGAGCCAGTCCGCGTCGAACTGAAGCTCCTTGTTCAGCATGAAGTCCCAGGCCTTGACCTGGACCTTGCTGCCCGTCTGCTCGACGACCGGTTTCCTGTCCACATCGTACCGGACAAAGAGCACGCCGAGATCGCGCGCCTTCTTGTAATAGTCCTCGCGCAAACCGTAGGTCCGGATATCCCGGTAGATGATCACCACTTCTGCCGCAGGATTCCGTTCCTTGACGGCAATGGCGTTCTTGATGGCGTCCTGGCAGCAGACGCGGGAACAGTACTGAGCAGGTTCTTCGCGGGAGCCGACGCACTGGATCATGACGTAGCGCTCACCGGACTTCGGGCTGAGGTTCTCGCCGAAAA
>JAFNGD010000201.1:7031-7168 GCA_017885365.1 Nitrospirota bacterium | reverse complement strand
CCATGAGCTGTCAGGATAGGCTTCCGCCAGTTTCTTATACACGTCCATCGCCGAAGCAGTGTCCTTCTTCTGCTCCTTGGCAATAATGATGATGCGGTAGAGGGCTTCAGGCGCACGGTCGTGCTTGGGATAGGATG
>JAFNGD010000201.1:5585-6983 GCA_017885365.1 Nitrospirota bacterium | reverse complement strand
GCATGCGGATGCCGTCCATCCAGTAGGAACGGTACTTTTTCTTTTTGGGGGAATTCTTGAGATCAGCGAGGCGCTCGCGGGCGACAGCAAGCTTGTGCCCGGCCTCGGTAGTAGAGGACGGGAAAGCTTCGGCGGAGAACAGCAGCAGGATTGTGCTTGCCACGATGGCCGCCAGCAATGTACGGCCGCGTATCACCATAATTTTCTGCTGTTTTTTAACCGAAATACGGGTGGATGTCAATAAAAAAAGGCCCCGGTGCTCCGGGGCCTTTGACCTTCATTGCCGTTCGTTGCTTACGCGGTCGTGGTCTTGGCGGACTCCGCAAGCTTGGTGAAGCCTGCCGGATCGGATATGGCAAGGTCCGCGAGGATCTTGCGGTCCAGCGCCACGCCGTTCTTCGCCAGCCCGGCGATGAACTTGCTGTAGGACAGTCCGTTCAGTCTGGCCGCCGCATTGATGCGCGCGATCCACAACCGGCGGAAATCCCGTTTGCGGGCCTTGCGGTCCCGGTAGGCATATTTCAGTGCGTGGTCAACGGCTTCGGTAGCTGGGCGGAAGAGCTTCGATTTTGCTCCCCAGTAGCCCTCGGCGAGGTTGAGCACCCGCTTTCTTCTGGCCCTTGTTTTCGGGCCTCCTTTTGCTCTCGGCATTGTACTATCCTCCTCGTTATGATATTCCGCGGGAGATCAGGATGCCTTTTCCCTGATGCTCTCCGCATCCGCTGCGGATCATGGAAATGAATTCCTAGTTCCCGTACGGGAGCATGCGCTTGATGTTCGTACGATTGTCCTTGTTCACTTCCACCGAGCCGCTCAGCCTGCGTCTTCGGGTGGCGTTCTTGCCGGTCAGCAGGTGGCCCTTCCAGCCCTTCCGCCGCATCACCTTGCCAGAGCCCGTCACCTTCAGCCGCTTGGCAGCGCTCCGGTTCGTTTTCAATTTCATCTTCGCCATGGTGTTCCCCTTTTTTTCTGACATCTGTGATAAATTGCCAATAATAACAGTTACGGGACACTTTCCCGGTCACTTCTCTCAGGCCGGGCCCCGGATCATTTCTGGGGTTTCGCCGCAAGCATCAGGTACATATTCCTTCCTTCCATACGCGGGTGCTGTTCAACGATTGCAACCTGCTCAAGATCCTTCACGATGCGTTCAAGGAGCGCCCGCCCCTGCTCCGGATGGGCCATTTCCCTGCCCCGGAACATGATGCTGACCTTCACCTTGTCGCCGCCTTCCAGAAAGCGTTTGATGTTGTTCGTCTTGAACGCGATATCGTGGTCGTCAGTCCGCGGCCGAAGCTTGATCTCCTTGACGACGATGACCGTCTGGTGCTTTTTGGATTCGTTGGCCTTCTTGTTCATCTCGTACTTGTACTTGCCGAAGTCCATGATGCGGCAGAC
>JAFNGD010000201.1:0-5577 GCA_017885365.1 Nitrospirota bacterium | reverse complement strand
TCCGAAGCGATGACGCGCACCTCCCTGGCCCTGATCAAATGATTGATCCTTGTCGTTATCTTAGAAATAAACAATCACCCCCTTGTCAATTCTGTTGTCGTGCTCTTGCTGGCAATGATATCCGTTATCCGGCTCACGAATTCGTCAAGCGGCATGGCGCCGAGGTCTTTTCCGCCCCGTTCGCGCACTGCCACACTGTTCTGCTCGATCTCTTTGTCCCCCACCACAAGGATGTAGGGCACCTTTTCCATCGCAGCCTCGCGGATCTTGAACCCGATCTTCTCGGACCGCGTGTCCAGCTCCGCCCGGATGCCTGCCGCACGAAGCCGGTCCCGCACGACTTTAGCATAGTCGAGCTGCTTGTCGGAAATGGACAGCACCTTCGCCTGCACCGGCGCGAGCCAGACCGGGAATGCGCCGGCATAGTGTTCGATCAGCATCCCGAAGAACCGCTCGATTGAACCCAGGAGCGCCCGGTGGATCATATAGGGCCGGTGCGCCTGGTTGTCCACGCCGATAAAGCTCATATCGAACCGTTCCGGCTCGTTGAAATCGAACTGGACCGTGGAACACTGCCAGAGCCTGCCCAGCGCGTCCTTGATCTTGATGTCGACCTTGGGACCGTAGAAGGCGCCGCCACCCTCGTCCATCTCGTAACTGAGATGCGCTTTGTCGGCGGCGACTTTGAGGGCCTGCGTTGCCTGCTCCCACATGGTATTGTCGCCCACAGACTTTTCCGGCCGTGTCGCGATATATGCCTTGAAATCCTCGAACCCGAAGGTCCGAAGCATCTTGACGACGAATTCGAGGACCCGGATGACCTCTGTTTCCATGTTCTCAGGCGCTACAAAGATGTGCGCATCGTCCTGGGTGAATCCGCGGACGCGAAGCAGCCCGTGCAGCACGCCGGAGCGCTCGAAGCGGTACACGGTGCCCAGTTCTGCATACCGGAGCGGCAGTTCGCGATACGAGCGGAGCTTGTTCTTGTAGATCATGATATGGAAGGGACAGTTCATGGGCTTTACGTAAAACTCCTGCCCTTCCACTTCCATGGAGGAATACATGTTCTCCCGGTAGAAACCGAGATGGCCCGATGTTTCCCACAGGGTCCCGCGGCCCACGTGCGGCGAAAATACGAAGTCGTATCCGTTCTTCTGATGCTCGTCTCGCCAGAAGTCCTCGATGGTTTTCCGGATCAGCGCACCCCGGGGATGCCACAGGACGAGCCCCCCACCCACTTCATCGGACAGGGAGAAAAGGTCCAGGTCCTTGCCGAGCTTCCGGTGGTCTCGCCGCTTGATCTCCTCGAGCCGCGCAAGATAGGCGTCCAGGGCTTCCTTCGCCGGGAACGAGATGCCGTAGATGCGCTGCAGCATCTTGTTCTTCTCGCTGCCCCGCCAGTATGCGCCGGCGATGGAAAGAAGCTTGAATGCCTTGAGCTTCGCCGTCGAAGGGACATGGGGTCCGCGGCAAAGATCGGCAAAGTCCCCTTGCTCGTAGATCGAGATCGCTTCACCGTCGGGGAGTTCGCTGATGAGCTCCGCCTTGTACGACTCGCCTCTCTTGTTAAAGAACGCCAAGGCATTGGCCTTGGAAATATCTTTTCTTGCGATCGGGGTGGCCGCCTTGGCCAGCTCCGTCATTTTCTTTTCGATCTTCTCGAGGTCCTCAGGCGTCAAGGGACGATCAAGGTCGAAATCGTAATAGAACCCTTCTTCGATCGCAGGACCGATGGCAAGCTTTGCCTGCGGAAAGAGCTGCTTGACGGCGTGCGCCATGAGGTGCGAAGTGCTGTGCCAGTACACTTCATGCCCCTCAGGGCTATCAAAGGTAAGGATCGCTACGGAAGCATCTTGCTCAACAGGAAGGTTCAGGTCCTGAAGCCGACCGTCGATCTTGATCGCGAGGGCGTCCTTTGCCAGGCGGGAACCAATCTTCTCGGCTACTCCCTGACCGGTGATGCCTGTTGGCACCCGTCTCTCGGAGCCGTCAGGCAACCTCAGCCGTATCTCACTCATAGTTTGCCATGTTCTCTTATCGTGTTGATATACAAAAGAATATATGGTAGGCCCGGGCGGTTTCGAACCGCCGACCTCTACCGTGTNNGTCAAGGTAGCGCTCTCCCCCTGAGCTACGAGCCTATGGTCCTTTAGTGACCGTGAATTCTATGAAATTTCAGGTTTTTTGTCAAGGATTTATTTAGATTTTCAGGATGACGCTTCGATGGGATGAAACATGGTGCCCCTGGGGTGATTCGAACACCCGGCACGCGGTTTAGGAAACCGCTGCGCTATCCACCTGAGCTACAGGGGCATATAAACACCATTCAAGGTTCAAGGATGAAGGTTCAACAAACCTAAAAACCTTGAGCCTTGAACATTGAACTTTGAACAGGGTGTTAGAGCATCCCCTCGAGATCGATCTTCTTCCGCTTGGTGATCGCGCGCAGCTTGTTCAGGGCCTGGGTCTCGATCTGACGCACCCGTTCCCGGGTGATGCCGAACTCCTTGCCGATGCTGTCCAGGGTCATGGGCTCGCCGTCGTTCAGGCCGAACCGCATCTCCACGACCTTCTTTTCGCTCACCGAGAGTTGCTTCAGCCAGTCGTCAATGTGCTCTCTCCGGCGGATATCGTCGGAAAAGCTCGCCGGAGACAGGGCGTTGGTGTCCTGAAGGATATCCTTGAGGGTGTCCTCTTCCTGGTCGCCGATGAGCATGTCCAAGGAATAGGTCTCGCGCACCACTTGAGAGATGCTCCGGACCTTGTCGATGGTCACCTTCATCTTCTTGGCGATCTCCTCGACGGAGGGATCCCGGCCGAGCTTCTGGGTCAGCTGGCGCGTAACGCGCATGTAGGAGTTCACGATCTCGGCGATATGAACGGGGAGACGGATGGTGCGCGTCTGGTTCACGATTGCGCGCTCAATGGACTGCTTGATCCACCACGATGCATAGGTGCTGAACTTGAAGCCCCGCTCGTACTGGAATTTCTCGACGGCCCGTATGAGCCCAAGGTTGCCCTCTTCAATGATATCGGAGAACGGGAGACCGCGATTGATGTATTTTTTCCCGATAGCGACCACGAGGCGCAAGTTTGCCTCGATCATCCGTGCTCGGGCGTCCTGGTCGCCCTGGGCGATCATCTTTGCCAGTGATTGTTCCTGCTCGAAGGTAAGGAGGGGTGTCTTGCGGATTTCCTTGAGGTAATACTTGATGGCATCGAGACCTTTTTGGGATGAGCCTCCCTCGTCGTCGTCGCTGCCCTGTTGTTCCTTCTGGTTCAGCTTCTCCGGTGCGTTCTTTTCATCAAGCTCTTCACCGTATGGCTCTGTGCCCATAACGTCATCGACCGACCGTTCCCTCTCGCTCATTCACTCCCCTTACGCACGGGAAAATATCGTCAGTGATGCTGCATTCCCTGCGAGCTTGAGTCGCCGGAAAGATTAAGAATGGTCGGGGCGAGAGGATTTGAACCTCCGACCCCTTGGTCCCGAACCAAGTGCGCTACCAGGCTGCGCTACGCCCCGACAAGGTTGGTATATTATACTAACTTTGGCTCTCTGTCAACGCTGTTTCTTCTTCGCAGCGATAAAGTTGTCGAAGGCTTCCTGATAATAATCCTTCGACTCCCTGATGATATCCGGCACCCGCTTTTCGTAAAGCATTCTGCCCTCGGTGATATCGTCATTCAGAAGGTCGTAGAAGGTGCCCTTAGCAATGCCTTCGGCCACGACCTCTTGATTGTACAGAGCGATATCGGAGACGATAAGCCGTGCGAACCGCCGCGCCTTTTCAACCTCTTCAGGGTCCACCTCGGCCTTCAGCGGAGCCTTCACCGGCGCTACGTACTCGTCCTGTTCAAAGAATGTAGCATCCAGCTTGACCGACGCGTCCTGCATCGCCGGTCGCCGTACCTCCGGCCTCGGCGGTTCTGTTTTTTCAGCAACGGCCGGTGCGGCGGACACTGGCAGGGGTCTCGGCACTTCGACCTTCGGCTGCGCAGCAGCGGGGGCCGGTGATGTCTGGGAAACGGGCCGCTTCCAGGTAGTATCGAGGGTCACCGGGACCTTGGGCATGACGTCCGGGACTTCCAGCGCAGCAAATTTTGCATCGGGGGCCTGCGGGGAAGGCTGCGCTGCGGGGGTGGTCGATGGTCCGGGTCCTCCTGCGGTCGCAGGCGGCGCCTCGCTGGCAGCTGTTGCCGAGTCCGGCGGAAGGTCCGGGACAGCAGCCGGCTGGCCTGAAAGAAGCTGCTTGAGCTTCGGCACGAGCCTGTCCGGGATGTGATGCTTTTCGATATAATCATCAGCGCCGTAGAGCGTTATCGGATTTCGCTTGTAGGCTGTCAGACCGTATACGGAAGAAAGCAGGATAATCTTTATGTTCTTGGTTTCCGGATCCCCCTTGAGGCGCTCACAGAGCTCGAAACCGTAGATTCCGGTGAGGCCTACATCAACGATCATGACCTTGGGTTTGAGCGTGGTCGCCTTTTTGAGCGCATCAAGCCCGTCCGTGGCGTGTTCCACGGTCAGTCCTGCCTCTTTGACCACGCCCTGGATCATCTCGACCACCAACTTGCTGTCATGTGCCACAAGCACGAGCGAGGACGATGGGACCGGTGCTGTTTTCTGCAAGGATGCCGGCGACGCTTTCGGAGCAGATGCAGGCACCATGTCCGCTGTTGCCGCAGGTGGCGGTGCAACGCTCGTCGGCGACGCGAACCAGGGCATGGCGGGTTCCGTAAAAGGCTCGGCAGCGGCAGGCGCAGGCCTCTTGGCCAGGTGGGCTGTACCGCACTTCGGACACTTGATCCGCACGCCGGCTTCGGTAAGCTTATCGTCGCCGATCTTTAACTTGGCGCCGCATGTGCAGGTTATGATCATAGAACGCCGTATCTCCTCCCGCCCCAGAACGGGACCGTTCTCCTCTTGAACAAGCCGACGAGGACCATCCCGGCGAGGAATCCCCCGATGTGCGCATACCATGCCACGCCACCGCCGCCGCCCTGCGTGACCATTACGTTCAGGAACTGGAACACAAACCAGAAACCAAGGACGACCATCGCAGGCACCTCGATCATCCGTACAAAAAACCCCAGGGTGAAGAGCGTCAGGATCCGCGCCTGCGGATACAGAAGCACGTACGCACCCAGGACGCCTGAAATGGCCCCCGATGCCCCGATCATCGGGACCAGCGATTGTGTGTTCGTCATCGCGTGGCTGACGGCTGCAACCATACCGCAGACCAGGTAGAACACGATGAAGCGGACCCGTCCCATGGCGTCCTCGACATTGTTGCCGAAGATCCAGAGATACAGCATGTTCCCCGCAAGGTGGAACAGTCCCCCGTGTAGGAACATGGAGGTGAACAGCGTCACCCCAACGGGGAACGGCCCCGGGACCGCCGTGGCTGCGTGAAAGAGCCGGGCCGGGATCAACGCGAATGCCCCCACGAAATACTCCCCCTGCCCTTCGCCAAGAGCAAGCTCATAGAGGAACACGAGGATGTTCAGCGCGATGAACAGCACGGTGACGACGGGGAATCGTTCCGTGGGAATGGAATCCTTCAGTGGTATCAC
>JAFNGD010000200.1 GCA_017885365.1 Nitrospirota bacterium | reverse complement strand
CAGTGCCCATGCCCGCCGGCTGACGGTGTTCATAGACCCATTGTGCTACGCTCAGCTCCTGCTGGTCCGGAGTATATACCGCTGCCCCCTTCGATCTCGGTGCAAGCCGGCCTTCGTCCTCGGGCAGGAGAACGGCCACGTGGCATTCAAAGCNNGACCTCGCTGATGTGCTTCACGGCTATGGTGCTCAACCGCTCCGCTCCTCGCTCGCGCACGAGGTCCCGGCTCAGGTTGTAGAGCGCCGCGGTCCTGCGCTCCCGCAAGCGCGCCGCCTCCGCCTGCTGCCGCACGCGGAGGGTGAGCCGGCTGATGACGAAGGAAACGATGAACATCACGCCAAAGGTCACAACGTATCTCACATCGGTAACGGCGAACGTGTGGTAGGGGGGGACGAAAAAGAAATCGAACGCAGCGACGCTCAGGACCGTCGCAAAAAGGGAGGGCCACGTGCTCGTCCTGCTCGCCGTGAACACCACGCCCAGCACATAGACCATCGCCAGATCCGCCCGCTCGAAGTATGGGAACATGAGGCGCGCGATGACCGTGCAGGCCGTGACGGTCAGAATGCTCCATGCCCACTCCCGGTTGCGCCAGGTGCGCGAACGCTTTCGCCGCTCGGGATGATGGTGCGGCTCCGCCGTATCACCGCTGATGACGTAGACGTCGATGTCTCCGCTTGCACGCACGATCTCATCGAGCGGAGAGCCGAAGATCTTGTCCTTCCAGCGGGCATGCGTCGGTTTGCCGACGATGATCCTGGTGACGTTCCGCTTGCGTGCATAGGCGATGATCTCATCGCTCAGACGCTGNNCCGGAGAGCGTCACGCTCTCCGCGCCCAGGCTCTCGGCCAGCCGCAGGTGATCCGCCAGCTGCTTGATATCGCTTTCCGAAGGCCGGACCTTTGAAGGGGCCTCGACGTGCACAGCGATCCATTCAGCGCGCAGGCCGGCGGCAAGCCTCCGCGCCGAGTGGATCAGACGGATGGAACGGGGATTGTGTCCCACGCAGACCAGGATCCGCTCTCCTGCGGGCCAGATATCCTTGATCCCCTTGTCCTGGCGGTAGGTCTGCATCTGCTCGTCAACGCGGTCAGCCGTGCGGCGCAACGCGAGCTCGCGGAGAGCGATCAGATTCCCTTTCCGGAAGAAATTCTCGATGGCAGCGGCCGCCTGATCCTGCATGTATACTTTGCCCTCTTTCAGCCGCTGGATCAGGTCGTCCGGTGGCAGATCGATGAGCTCGATCTCATCGGCCCGCTCGAGCACGAGGTCCGGGACGGTCTCGCGCACATTGACCCCCGTGATCTGGGACACAACATCGTTCAGGCTCTCCAGATGCTGAACGTTCAGGGTCGTGTACACGGAGATACCGGCTCCGAGCAGCTCGTAGATATCCTGCCACCGCTTCTTGTGGCGTGACCCGGGAGCGTTCGTATGGGCAAACTCATCGACGAGCATAATGGACGGCTTGCGGGCAAGAGCCGCGTCGAGATCGAACTCGTGGAGATGCTTGCCCCGGTACTCGACGCTGCGCCGTGGCAGCACCTCCAGCCCTTCCAGGAGAGCAAGGGTCTCTTTCCGTCCGTGCGTCTCGACCAGCCCGACGACGATATCGGCGCTTTCGGTGCGCTTCTGGCGCGCGGCCTCGAGCATCGCGTAGGTCTTGCCGACCCCCGGTGCAGCACCGAAAAAGACCTTTAGCCGTCCCTCCCGGCCGCGCTCTGTGTCCCGGCGGACCTTGTCCAGAAGCTTATCAGGATCTGGTCGTTGCTCTTCCATGATGATCAGGCCTCAGAAACTCCTTGTAATGTCAAAACATATTATATTTTCGCATATTCTTACGAAGGTGTGTGAAATTTATTATGATAGACGCATCGATATAAAAATGTTGTAAAGAAATCATGGAAACGTATTAAAATTATATAAAAGTCGCCATCTGCAGAAGGAACCGGAATGCCTTTAGAAAAACAAAGTGCCGCAGGCTGTTCCCTGCCCTGCGGCCACGGAGCGTACATCATCCAAGCGGACTTCACTTGCATCGTTCGCGGGTTGATATAACCAGGCTCGCTGCATGGCCTTTTTTCGCGATATCGCCTGCCATAATCTCGCCTTCGACGACCTCGCCTTTCAGGTAATCGTCGCCGACATAGGAAAGCACTCTGACCTTGCCAACCTCCGTCAGTTCCCGTTTGGGGCCCTCCCGGAACACGGTGAGCACGTCGCCGATGCCTATCATCTTTCTGACATCGGCCGTCCCGCTCTGGAACAGGCATACCGCCTCCCCCTTCTCGCTGATCCCCTTGGCTGCCTTTTCTTCGCGCTGTTCTTCCAGCAGCGGATAGGAGACGGCCCGTGCGGGCCCGGGGGCGCTCAGGACGAGCAGCAGCAGGAAACAGGCTGCAGTGTGTTCAGATAGGTTCATGGTATCCTCCTGTTGTCATCTGAGCCCGTCGAGCGCCAGGTTCAGCTTAAGTACGTTGACGATTGGTTCGCCGATCACACCGATCAGGCGCTCCTCCGTATTCTGCTCGACGGCTTCGCGGACCCTAGCCTCATCGAGCATTCGCGCCTTTGCCACGCGGCTGACCTGGTACTCAGCTGCCGCCGGACTGATATGGGGATCGAGTCCGCTGCCCGAGGCCGTGACCAGGTCGACCGGGACCTTCGCGGTATTTCCCGGGTCCGCGGAGCGCAGCGCATCGATCCGCGATCGTACCGCCTTTATCAGGTCCGGATTGTTTGGCCCCCGGTTCGAGCCCGAGGAGGAGCTGCCATTATAGGGATACAGTGTCGTGGCAGAAGGCCTTCCCCAGAAGTATTGTGGGTCGTCGAACTGCTGGCCGATAAGCGCTGAACCCATGGGCTTCCCGTTCTTATCTATGATGCTGCCGTTCGCCTGCCGGGGGAACAGCACCTGGGCAAGACCGGTGACCACTACGGGGTAAATCAGCCCGGTGAGCACCGTGAACAAGAGCAGCGACATGAGTGCATTACGAATCATCGTGAACATGGATCCCTCCCGCTCAAACAATATGCATCGCCGTTATCAGCATATCGATCACCTTTATGCCGATGAACGGCACGATCAACCCGCCGACGCCGTAGATAAGGGCGTTGTTGCGCAGCACTATCGATGCCCCGAGAGGGCGGTATTTCACCCCGCGAAGGGCCAGCGGGACCAGGAAAATGATGATCAGCGCATTGAAGATCACCGCGGACAACACCGCGCTCTCGGGCGTTTTGAGACCCATGATGTTGAGAGCGCCGAGGGCCGGGTAGATCGAAATGAATGCCGCCGGAAGAATGGCGAAGTATTTCGCCACATCGTTCGCGATGCTGAAGGTCG
>JAFNGD010000199.1 GCA_017885365.1 Nitrospirota bacterium | reverse complement strand
ACCACGGATGACCAAAAGTAGGCGCTTCTAAGCGACACAGATAAGGTCAAAGGCAATCTTGACACGGATCACGGCGGACGAAAAGCCTGAAAAGTCATGATAGGTCTTTGCCTTTGATTTCCACCAACACAGGGTCTTTGTCCTATCCGCCGTTATCAGGATCTTTATCAGAAGTTATCAGTGTCAAGGGTTCTGTCAGTCAGTTCATCTTTGGTTGTATTGGTCCTTATGTCTGTTTCTGAGAACCTCAAGCATGTCATGGACCGCATCGCCGCCGCGGCGCGGCGCGCGGGCAGGGATCCTTCCTCCGTCAGGCTGGTGACGGTCACCAAGACCGTTGACCATGACCGCATCCGTCAGGCGATCGCGGCCGGGGCGGCCATCCTCGGCGAGAACCGCGTGCAGGAAGCGAAGGAAAAGATCGAAGCGCTCGGCAAGGTCGCGAGCTGGCATCTGATCGGCCACCTTCAGACGAACAAGTCAAAATATGCCGTGAAGCTCTTCGACCTCATCCATTCCGTCGATACCCTTGAACTCGCAAAGGAGATCGATAAACAGGCCGCCAAGGCCGGGAAGGTACAGGATGTGCTCATCGAGGTGAGCATCGCGGGAGAGGCGGCCAAGGCCGGCGTGAGCATCGGGGACACGGTGCGGCTCGTCAAGGAAGCGGCGGGGCTCAAGCACATCAGGGTCCTGGGACTCATGACCATGCCGCCGTTCTCGGATGATCCGGAGGACTCGCGCCCCTATTTCCGGAAGCTGCGGGATCTGGCCGATGCTGTCCGGAAGGAAGGGATCGCCGGCATGTCGATGAACGAGCTGTCCATGGGCATGAGCGGCGACTTTGAGGTGGCGATCGAAGAAGGCGCGACGCTGGGGCGTGTGGGGACAGCGATATTCGGGGAGAGATCCTGATTGCGGAGTGTGGATTGAAGAACCAGTTTTCGAAATTCGGGAGGATGTTTCATGGCAATAGATAGCAAGATCGCCTTCCTCGGCGGCGGGAACATGGCTGAGGCGCTCATCAAGGGGATGCTGGCCGCAGGCGTCGCGAAGGCCGACCAGGTCATCGTCTCCGATGTGTCCAGCGAGCGGCTTGAGCATCTGAACAAGACCTACGGGATCATTGTCCAGCGGAGCAACAAGGACGCCGCGACACAGGCCGACATCATCCTGCTTTGCGTAAAGCCCCAGATCATCGACGTGGTGCTGGGCAAGATCGAGCCCGTTGCGGACGCGGAGAAGCTCGTGATCTCGATCGCGGCAGGGGTGACCATAGCCCGGATCGAGAAGATGCTGTCGAAGAAGCCCCGCGTCATCCGGGTGATGCCAAACACGCCTGCGCTCGTGCTTTCCGGCGCGGCAGGGCTTGCGGCCGGGTCTACCTCCACGGTGACGGACATGATGACCGCCCAGCAGATCTTCGGCGCCGTCGGCCGGGCCGTGGTGGTTGAGGAAAAGCTCATGGACGCGGTGACGGGCCTCTCGGGCAGCGGNNGCGGCGAAGATGGTGCTCGAGACCCATGAACACCCGGGAAAGCTGCGGGACATGGTGACCTCGCCCGGCGGAACGACCATCGAGGGCCTGCACATGCTCGAGAAAGGTAAGCTGCGGGCAACGCTTATGAACGCGGTGGAGGCGGCGACGGCAAGAAGCAAGGAATTGGGGAAGTAGATCGCAGGCGCATTGAAGGTTCAACGTTCAAGGATGGGAAATTCGCCGCTTACCAGCCTGCAAGTATGTCAGCATCATAAGGAGATCCAATGTTCGCTCTCGGAAACGTCATACTCGGCATCGCCAGGGTCCTGGGCATAGCCCTCAATATCTATATGTGGGTCATCATCATCCGGGCGCTCCTGTCCTGGGTGAACCCCGACCCCTATAACCCCATCGTCCAGTTCCTGACGAGGATCACTGAACCGGTGCTCAGACCGCTCCGGAAGCTGGTGCCGGCATACCGGCTGGGGATCGATCTCTCGCCGCTCATCGCGATCCTGATCATCTATTTTCTGGAGATCGCCGTTGTCGACACGCTGGTTCGTATCGGCTATTCCATGCGCTGAGGAAAGGGAGAACGTGCCATGAAGGTAACACCGCTTGATATCCAGCAGAAACGGTTCCACGTCGCCTTCCGGGGCTTTGAGCGCACCGAGGTCGAGGCGTTCCTCGACGTGGTGCGCGAGGAGATGGAGGGCCTCGTTCGCGAAGTGACCGAGCTTCGCGAGTTCCACGACACCTACGACGAGCGCATGCGGGACTACCGGGACCGGGAGGACACGCTGAAGAGCACCATGATCACGACGCACAAGCTGGCCGAGGACATCCGGGAGAACGCCCGGAAGGAGGCGCAGCTCATGGTGAAGGACGCCGAGATCAAGTATCAGCAGACCCTCGAGCGCGCCCGGGAAGAGAAGCTCCGGCTGGAGTCCGAGATCATCGAGCTTCGGCGCCAGAAGCACCATTTCCTGCAGGACATGCGGAAGATGATCCAGATGCACCAGGAGATGGTGAACTTCGAGGAGGCGGGCGGTGAAGGCACGGCCGAGAAGCCGGCAGGATAAACAGTCGGCCGCAGGCGTCACCCTCTCGGTCCGGATCCAACCCCGCGCTTCGAAGAACAGCGTCAGCCGGATGGAGGACGGAACCCTCAAGATACGGCTCACTGCGCCGCCGGTGGACGGGGCAGCCAATGAGGCCCTCATCGCGTTCCTTTCCCAGACCCTCGCCATCGGCAAGTCCCAGATAGAGATCGTTTCCGGCCATACGTCCCGGGAAAAGCGCATCCGGATCAACGGCATGAGCCTGGATGAGATCAATCGACTGTTGAATATCGATAAGCAATAGGTTATTATACATATTGAGAGTTATACTACGGAGAACAAAGAGGAAGGCGATACGGGCATTTGTCCCCGTGTCATCCTGTCCCCGTGTCTCCGTGTCAGGTAGTTGATTCTTTAAGAAAGGGGGCGACTGGCTTCGACGGGGAT